>CAZDXD010000021.1:0-15065 GCA_964509415.1 uncultured Treponemataceae bacterium | reverse complement strand
CGAGTAAATAGGCTATTTACTCTGAATAAATAGCTTATTTACTCTGAATAAATAGCTTATTTACTCTGCGCCAATCGCAAGGTATCGCGCAGCCAAGCTCAGCAAGGCTTGCCCTAAAGGGCATCCAAGCTCTGCAAGGCTCCAGGACAAGCCTGTCGCCTCGCAGGGCCTCGCTGGGCAGCCCGTTGCTAAACGGGCAAGCATCTAGCGAAGCGGCGCGAAAATCGCCTGTTTTCGCTCTTGCCGCCGCATTCTTGCGGGGCGCTCCCCGTCAGCTTGCAGCCAAGCCAGCAAGCCTCCACGCGCAAGGCGTGTCGGCTCGCTGGGCAGGGCAAGTAGGGACGTGAGCAAGGAGGCGGCTGCTCAAAACTTTCAACTCTAAACTAACCGCCCCTTGCTCTACCCTAGCTCTGAATCCCTACATCCCAAGCCGGTATACTATCCCTGCGCGGGCGTCTATCCGCAAGTCAGTACCAAAGCCAAAGTCGGCTTCAATGACGGGCATTATGCTTTCCGTTACCATAAAGCCCACGCCCGCCATAACGTTGCCGTTAAAGCCCACCTTGACGGCGGATGTTTCCATGCTCTCACCGTCGTAGTCCTCCTCATAGTTCCAGTTATCCCCGCCAAACTCAGGAATAATCGCAATGGGCACAGAAACGCCCACGCCAACGTAAGGGGCAACGCGCCCAACGCGGTGCGTGTAGACAGCCATAACTCTAGGGGATATTACATACGCCATCGTCAAGTCGGTTGTCTCGCGTTCACCCTCAAACGTTGCAGATGTGGCAGACTTCCCAATGCCCACGTCTACAGAAATCTCAAACGAAAGCCCACGCAAGAAGACGTTGTTGCTGCCGCGCCAAGGCTCAATGCCAAAGGTGGGCACTATTTCAAAAAGGTGGGCGTATAGGTTAAAATCGGAGGCCCCATACATGCCCTCAAACAAATCATCCTTCCAGCTTACGGTCTCCTCTTGACTCCCCTCTTTAAAAGTTGAAGTCCAGTCCATTCCCCAACGGTAGCCGTAGCCAACCGCGCCTTTGATGTACGTTCCAACTTCGGCAAACGCGCCGAAACCAACAACAAAAAGCAACAGTGCTGCAACAATTGCTTTTTTCTTCATAAAGAAGCTCCTTTTGCCTCAAAACCTCATGAGGCAGCTTTTAGTTTTCCCGCCCTCAAGGGCAGTGGCAACAAAAAAGGCAGCAAGCAAGCCCATATGCCTGACTGCCTGCCGGCAGACAAGGCATACGGGACGCAATGCGCCCTGCTGCCATTTGTTTCAGCTTTAGATGAGTTAAAAAAGCATGTAAAGGCTTTTTCGGCTGCAGGGGAAGAAAGCCCCGCACAACGTTTAGAATATAAGAGTATTGAGTATTGAGTATTGAGTATTGAGTATTGAGTATTGAGAGCGCACGCTATTGTTCATTTTTGCATTCATCCTAGGCTCTAACCCTATTCCCTTAACGAGGAAGAGGATAGCGCATACACATTCTAATGTCAAGAGAATATGAAGAATTTGTCCGCAAACTTTTAAGCTGAAGAGCGCGCTTAGCTCTAAACCCCCTCATTGAATTTCCCACCGGGTTGTGATAGACTAGCGCGATGCCTCCTATAAAAGACGCGGAAAGCGCAAGCGGAGCGGAAGAAGAGCAGGCTAAGCCTATTTCTAGGCTAGAGCTTTTTTTGCCGCTAAGCCTCTCTGCCGCAGTAATTATCCTTGACCAGCTGACAAAATGGCTGGTAATACGCACAATCCCCGCGTGGTCAATAGGCTTTGATTTCTTAGGCGGCATTGTAAGGATAATCCACGTCTACAACACAGGAGCCGCCTTTTCGCTCGGAAGCAACATGAACAGTTCCCTGCGCGGGGTGGTTCTGGGGCTGCTTCCTGTAATCGTGATACTCGTAATTCTCCGCGTCTACTTTAAGAGCAGGGACTTTACGCACCTTCAGCGCTGGTGCATTGCGGGAATTGTCGGCGGCGGAATCGGAAACCTCATAGACAGATTTTTTCGCCCCGAGGGTGTCGTTGATTTTATCGATGTCAGGGTTTACGGGTTTCTTGGCTTTGAGCGCTGGCCTACCTTTAACGTGGCCGACAGCGCGATAGTCATCTGCGGAATCATCTTGATTGCTTCCTTTATAAAGGCATTCATCAAGGACGCGAGAGCTCGGCGCAAGGGTTAAAGCAACAAAAGGGGATTGCAGGCTATCATGGGGAAAAAACTTAACACAGTGATTTTCATTATAGCAGGCACTATCATCGACCTGATACTGGTGTTTGCAGGCGTAACTGCCCTGATTACTGTTTTGTACCTTTGCCGAAACCTTATTCCTGAAGATGCGCTGTCTATTATTCTGTTTGCCGCCGTAATAGGCGGAATCATCATAGGAATGATTCTCTATCAGAGGATAGCGATCTGGGTTGTCGAAAAGTTCAACTTGGAAGACAAGCTGGACCCCATTTTTAGACAGCGTCCGCGCCGCAAAAGGTAGACCGCTGCGGACTGAAACTTTAAGCCCTATTCTTAGGCATATAATAAGGAGGATTTTATGCCGCAAGATATTATCGGCGTGCACGAAAGGCCGCCCCTTTCTCGCTGGATTCCGCTTAGCTTTCAGCACGTTTTCGCGATGTTCGGTGCAACCATCATTGTTCCGCTTCTTACGGGATTGAGCCCCTCAACCGCGCTTTTTACAGCCGGCACGGGAACGCTCCTTTACATTTTAATCACAGGCGCTAAAGTCCCCGCGTTCCTAGGCTCCTCGTTTGCTTTTATCCCTGCGCTAATCGGGATTGGCTCAACCTACGGAATGCCATACGCGCTAGGCGGCGCGTTCTGCGCGGGGGTTTTTTACGCCATTGTCGGCTTTATTATAAAACTTGCAGGCACGGCGTGGCTTGACAGGGCGCTTCCCCCTGTTGTAATCGGCTCCGTGATTATTGTAATCGGGCTTAACCTCGCGCCGACTGCAATGCAGTCCGCAATGTATGTCGATGGCGAATACTCGCTCCCTGCATTCGCAATCGCCCTTTTTACCCTTGCAGTTTCGATTATCGCGACAATCTTCTTTAAGGGCTTTTTTAACACGCTTTCAATTCTAATCGGGCTTGTGGGCGGCTACATTTTCACGCTTGTGATGGGGATGTTCTTTCCTAGCTTCAAGTTCATCGACTTTGACATCGTAGCGCAATCAGACTGGTTCGGCCTCCCCTCGCTTGCAATGCCAAAATTTGCCTTTGTGCCGATTTTGACATTTATCATTGTCTCCCTTGCGACAATCTGCGAACATCTCGGCGACACGCTTGTAACATCAAAGGTTGTCGGCAAGGACTTCTACAAGGACCCCGGCCTTCACAGGACGCTTGCGGGCGATGGGCTTGCAAGCGCATGGGCGGCTATCTGGGGCGGCCCGCCGAACACGACATACGGTGAAAACATAGGCGTTATGGCAATAACAAAGGTTTATAGCGTATGGGTAATCGGGGGAGCTGCAGTCATTGCGGTAATCCTTTCCTTTATACACAAGTTCGGCGCGATAATTCAGACAATTCCAGGTCCTGTAATGGGTGGAATTTCCATGCTTCTCTACGGCCTCATTGCCTCAAGCGGGCTGCGCACAATCGTTGAAAGCGGCGTGGACTATAAAGACAAGCGCAACCTTACAATTTCGTCGGTTATTCTCGTTATAGGAATAGGCGGCGGAATGCTGCAATTCAGCGTGGGCGAGTCTTTTGAGTTTTCGCTTGGGGGAGTGGCGCTCGCCACCGTTGTGGGCATTCTCCTTAACCTGATTTTGCCAAAAACGCTTGATGAAGAACCCGCCGGAGAGTGAGCGCTTAGAGCTTAGGTATTAGTGCTGATTAAATCTAAGCTCTAAATCCTAAATTTTATCCCATGCGGCAGTGAACGCAGCCAAGAATGTGAACGTGGTTTTTCCTTCCTGGGTGCTCAAAAAAGCGGGCTATAAGATACTCTTCTCTTTTCAATTCCTTTTTGCAAACAGGGCAGGTCCTGCGAGCCGATAGCGCGTCAGGCGAAAGGCAGGACGAGCATCCGAAAATATGGCATATTCTGTCATTTCCACCGGGAAAAACCGCAGATTGGATTTTCTGTCCGCTTTCAAGCACAATGCCGCAGACAGGGCAGGCACCGGGGTTTCCCGCTTTCCCCGCCCCCGCATGCTTTAGCTTCTTTTTAAGCGGCTTGCGCGTCATGCGGCTAAACAGCTTAAAGCCAAAGGCAAAAAGAAGCATCATGACTAAAACTAAAAGGAAAATATAAAATCCTCTTGCCATGCCGCTATTCTGGCATAAATCGCGTCATTTGAAAACAGAATTGGCAGCCGGCGGTTAGCAAGCGTTTCGGTTCACAGTATTAAAATTTCTTGCATTCTGCACGCTTGCAATATACAATTATATAATTCGCAATGGTTCACAATATAGAAGGCGTTTCCCGGCAAATATCCTGCAAAAAGAAGCTAAAGGCGGTGTATTTTACCCATAGGGAAGCTGACGTTGAAATTTTACAGAGACAAACAGATTCATTTTTGGAAGTTGCGCATGCAAAAAGCGGCGGCTTTTTTGAAGCCTGCGGCGCGGGCTGCATGCCTGACGCTGTCTTTATAGACGTTGATATTCCGGGCACTTATTTCCCTGACAATATCAGATGGATTCGCTCATGCAGCGCGGAAATGCCGATTTTTGTCCTGACGCGGGAAACGGATTTCTTTTTCCAAGCCCTGCCGTATGAATTCCCTCCGGACTGCGTTTTCCCCTTCCCGCCCGAAACTGACCATATAAAGGAAAGAATCGAAAACATTTCTTCATCGAATCGCTTTTATCCTGACGGAATAAGCCCGTCTGCCGTTAGGCTTCGCAAAGAGATCTCGATGGCAGCTGCCGTGGATTATCCTGTCCTGCTTCTCGGCGAAACCGGATGCGGCAAAGAAAGAGTCGCCAATGCAATTCATTTTCATTCCGCGCGCAAGCACGGCCCATTCAGGGCTCAGAATATCAGCGCCATTCCTTCCACATTGATTGATTCCGTACTTTTTGGCGCCGTAAAGGGAAGTTACACTGGCGCCTCCGGCTCAAGCGGGCTATTTGAACAAAGCCGCGGGGGAACGCTCTTTCTTGATGAAATCGGCGAAATGGATATTGAGCTTCAACCTAAGATTTTGCGCGCTCTGGAAGAAGGAGAAATTTACCGCATTGGAGGCAGCAACGCCATAAAAACTGATTTCCGCCTTATCTGCGCCACAAACCGAGACCTGAAAAGCCGCGTTTTAGAAAACAAATTTAGAAGCGACCTGTACTACCGCCTTGACATCATCAGGGTAGAAATCCCGCCTCTGCGGGATCGCACAGAAGATATTCCTTCCCTTGTCAGGGATATTATGCACAAAAACGGAAAAACGCTTTCCCTTTCCGCGCTCGATAAAATGGCGGAATACAGCTGGCCTGGAAATATCCGCCAGCTTTTGAATTGCGTTACCCGCGCCGCAGTAAGGGCAAAAGGCTCCGCAATTACCGCTGACGACATTGTTTTTTGAAATACCCGCTCAAAACGCAGGGCTTTCTTGCATTTCGCGCAAGAAAGCCCTGTGGTTTTGATTGTCCGCTTTTTGCGGCACTTTGTCTTTATGCTTTCGATGTTTCAGCGGAAAGCCGCATCGGGGTGATTTCTTTCCTGAATATGTTGCGCATAAAGAAAATGCACATCAAGAAAGAGACAAACTCCGCAATCGGGAAAGCAAGCCATATCAGGTTGATGTTCCCCGTAAGCGAAAGAAGGTACGCCGCGGGCAAAATCACTATAAGCTGCCTTGTAGCAGAGATAAGCAGGCTAGAGAAGCCACGCGAGAACGCCTGCAAAACCGATGTCGTGACAATGCAGAAGCCCGCAAAAAGGAAGTGCAACGAGATAATGCGCAGCGCGGGGATGCCTATCGCCAGCATATACTCCGATGCGTTAAAAATGCTTAAAATCTGCTCAGGGAAAAAGTTAAAGATCGCAAGGCCGATAAGCATTATGCAGCAAGCATAAATCGCGCTAAGCCTTATTGTCTTTGTAATCCTGTCAGGATTTCTGGCTCCAAAGTTGTACGCTATAATCGGCACCATGCCGTTGTTCAAGCCAAAAACCGGCATAAACACAAAGCTTTGCAGCTTAAAGTAAACGCCAAACACAGCCGCCGCAGTAGAAGAGAACACCATCAAAATCTTGTTCATGCCAAACGTCATGACGGAGCCGATTGCCGCAAGAATGATGGACGGAACGCCTACAAGGTAAATGCGCTTTATAATCTGCCCGTCGGGACGGAACTTGCGGAAGGACATAGAGACTTCCTTGTTTTTTGTCATGTTAAGGACAAGCGCGATAATCGCCGCGACAATCTGCCCCATAACGGTGGCAATAGCCGCGCCCGCCGCCTCCATTCTCGGCACGCCAAAAAGCCCAAAGATAAAGATGGGGTCAAAGATGATGTTGATAATCGCGCCAATCCCTTGCGTAAACATTGTGTAAATGGTCTTGCCCGTTGACTGCAAGAGGCGCTCCCCCGTTATCTGGAAGAAAATGCCAAAGGAAAAGACCATGCAGATGGAAAGGTAGTCCGTGCCCTGCTTTATAATTTCAGCCCTTCCTTCAGGGTTAGTTAGCGCAAGGTCCGATGTCTGCACTTCAAAGAAAAAGCGCGAGAGGAAAATGCCCACTAGCGCGCACACAATGTAGCTGCAAAGGGCCAAAAAAAGCGCGTTGGTCGCCGCTTTATTCACCCGCTCAAAATTCTTCTCGCCTAGGCTTTTGGAAAGAAGCGCATTGATACCTACGCCCGTGCCTGTCGCGATGGCTGTCATCAAGCTCTGCATTGGGAATGCAAGAGAGACAGCTGTAAGCGCGTTCTCGCTCACTTGGGCTACAAACATGCTGTCTACAATGTTGTAAAGGGCTTGCACCAGCATCGAGAGCATCATCGGGACTGACATCGAAAGGAGCAGCTTATTCACGGGCATTACGCCCATTTTGTTTTCTTGTCTTTGGCTTGTTTCAGTATCGCTCATTCCGCGTCTCCTTCCGCGCCTAAATCTTCTTCTTTCCATTCCCAGCGCTTTATGGCTTCAATGATAATATCCGCCGCAAGGTCAAGCCCCATGGAGCTGTCTATCATCAGGTGATAGTTCCTATGGTCTCCCCACTGCAAATCGGCAAACGAATTGTAGTACGACGCGCGCTGCCTGTCGTACTTGTCAAGATAGGCCAAAGGATTGTCAATTTCTTCCTTATAGTCCTCAATTATGCGGCGGATTCTCTCTTCTTTCGGCGCGTGCACAAAAACGCGCAGAAGGTTCTTTCTCTTGCGCAGAATGTGATCGCCACAGCGCCCCACGATAATGCACGACCCTTCCTTTGCGACATCCTGTATAACCTGCGCCTGCGCCAAGTAAACTTGGTCAATAATCGAGACGTTTGTCCTAGAAAGATAAAGATTATACAGGAACGTGCTGCTTCGCCTCTTCTCCGCAGTGGCAATAAAGTCAGGAGAAAGCCCGCTTTCCTGCGCAGCAATGTCGATAATCGTCTTGTCGTAGACAGGGATGTCCAGCCGCTTGCCGATTTTCTGCGCGATAACCCGCCCGCCGGAACCATGCTCCCTTGCGATTGTAATAATAGGATATTTCATAATCCCCCTCTGAATTAGATTGCACCCACAATGCTAGCCTTGTGCATTTTAAGAAACGTGAAATCAATAAACGCATTGTGAACGTGGCAAGTCCATATTATATGGAGAATAAAAAAATCCTTCAAGACAGCGGTCGGGCGTACAGAAACCTGTCTGCCAACAGGCAGGCGGCGATTTTTGTTGCGCAAAAACGATGATTTTTGTGTTTGAAAAACGACGATTTTTCAGAGTGAAAAACGGCGATTTTTGCTTCTCAATAACAGCGATTCTTCAGTTAGAAAAACGGCGATTTTTGTGACCGTCACAAGCGCTTGTGACGGTCTGTTATACAGCTGTAATCGCGCCTGAACCTCATGCCCAATCCCTGCTGCGGCCAACGGCTCTGTGCCAGCCAGAAAGCAGCTTTTCGCGGCGCTCGGCTTCCATCTCCGGGCGGAAAGTCCTTTCGCGCTTCCAGAGGCGGCGCAGCTCCTCTTTGCCCTGCCATACCCCTGTCGCAAGCCCGGCAAGATACGCCGCCCCCAGCGCGGTTGTTTCTTGAACAGTCGGGCGGAGAACCTCGCGGCCGATAATGTCCGCCTGGAACTGCATGAGAAAGGCGTCGCGACTTGCCCCGCCGTCCGCTTTCAGCGCACTTAAAGGAAGCCCCGTGTCAGCTTCCATGGCGCTTACAAGGTCAGCAGATTGGTAGGCTATTGACTCTTGAGCCGCGCGGATAATGTGCTCGCGCTTTGTGCCCCGCGTAATGCCAATAATGCACCCGCGCGCCCTCATGTCCCAGTAGGGCGCCCCCAGTCCTGTGAATGCGGGCACTAGGTACACGCCGCCGCTGTCGGTCGCCTTTTGCGCGTAGTATTCCGCGTCCTGGCTTTCTGCAAAAAAGCGCATTTCGTCGCGAAGCCACTGGATTACAGCGCCACCGACAAACACGGAGCCTTCAAGCGCGTACTGCACTTTGCCTCCTAAGCCTATGGCGATGGTTGTGATAAGGCCGTTTTTGCTTTCGCAAAGCTCATTCCCCGTATTCATCAAGAGGAAGCAGCCGGTGCCGTAGGTGTTTTTCGCGTCCCCAGCCTCAAAGCAAGTTTGCCCAAAGAGCGCCGCCTGCTGGTCGCCCGCGATGCCGGCAATAGGCACCTTTTCGCCCTGTATGTCGGCATAGCCGTAAATTTCGCTTGAAGAGCGCACTTCTGGCAGCATGGCGCGAGGAATGTCCAGCGCTTTAAGCAGAGTGTCGTCCCAGTCGAGCTTGTGAATATCGTAAAGCATTGTGCGGGAAGCGTTTGTGCAGTCTGTAACGTGAACCGCACCGCCTGTGAGCTTCCACACAAGCCAGCTGTCAACGGTGCCAAAGAGGATTTCTCCGCGCTCCGCCCGCTCGCGCGCCCCTTCCACATGGTCGAGTATCCACTTGATTTTGGTGGCAGAAAAGTAAGCGTCGGGCACAAGGCCTGTGGTTTTCCTGATGTGCTCTTCCATGCCGTCAGCGAGCAGGCTGTCCACAATGTCCGCTGTGCGGCGGCACTGCCAAACGATGGCGTTATATATCGGCCGTCCCGTTTCCTTGTCCCAAAGGATAGTGGTTTCCCGCTGGTTTGTTATACCAATGGCGGCTATGTCTTCAGCCTTTATGCCTGTCTGGGCAATGACTTCCATCATCACCGCATACTGGGAAGACCAAATCTCCATGGCATCGTGCTCCACCCAGCCTTCTTTTGGGTAGTGCTGCGTGAACTCCTTCTGGCTTATTCCCAGAATGTTCTGCTCGCTGTCAAAAAGAATAACCCGCGAGCTTGTCGTGCCCTGATCCAACGCTAGAATGTACTTTTTCATTGCTTCGCCTCCTATTTTGCTTTCCGCGCTTCCTGCGCGCCTAAATCCCTGCAAGCTATAAAGTCTGCCCCCGCTCCGCATACGTTTTCTGCCACAACCTGCCCAGCATGAACGGGCGAAGTCAATTCTATGCCGTCCAGCTCTCTCATCGCCGCAAAGACTAGCCCCTTTGGAATGGGCTGGCTGGTTTTCACCGGGCAGCGGAGATGGGTCAAGCCGCGGCATTTTACCGTGCTGGTAATAACCCGCGTGGGATTCATCAATTCCATTTTGCCATATTCCTCGCCGCGTGGACAGCCGCTGCCTGTAACGGCAAAATCTCTTTCCTCGTCAACGCGAAGATGGCAGCCCTTTGGACACACAATGCAAATCAGCTCTTTCATGCCTTTCCCTCCCTGATGGATACGGCAATCTCGCCTTGCGCCTTCTCTAGGAGGGGCTTGGGCAGCGCAATGTTCTGCATTTCGCCGGGCGCAAGATATTCCCGCCTAAAGCGGGCAATTTGAACATCGCCTGACGCAACAATGATTTCGCTATCCTTGAAGATTCGGCTCACCCGAAAGAAAAGGTCGCACCTTTTTTCCACGCGGGAAGGGCGAATGCGCTGCGGGACTGTGTAGGACACGCCGTCCCCGGTTTTTACGCTAAGAACCGCGGCATCAGCCGCCTCCTCCCCGCCTAGCACATGCCGGGCTGCCGCGGCGCCCGCCCGCTGGCTCTCCCCCGTAACAAAGTCCACCAAGTCGTGGACGTGGCAAACATTACCGCAGGCAAAAACCCCGGGCAAGGAGGTTTCCATGTTCTCGTACACCACAGCGCCGTTAGTCCTTGCGTCTATTTCGATTCCCGCCTGCCGCGTAAGCTCGTTTTCGGGGATAAGGCCTACGGAAAGAAGCAGGGTATCGCAGTCAAAAACCATCTCGGTGCCCGGAATGGGAACGCGGCGATCGTCTACCCTAGACACCGTTACCTGCTCCACGCGCTTTTCGCCGCGAATATCGGTAACGGTGTGAGACAGGTACAACGGGATATCGTAGTCGTGCAAACACTGGACAATGTTCCGGTTTAATCCGCCGGAAAATGGCATAACCTCCACGCAGGCAGACACCTTGGCGCCCTCCAAAGTCATTCGCCGCGCCATGATAAGACCGATGTCCCCGCTTCCCAGAATAACCACCCGCTCGCCAGGCATCCACCCTTCCATGTTTACATACCGTTGCGCCGCACCGGCGGTGAATATCCCCGCTGGCCTTGTGCCGGGTATGCCGATAGCTCCGCGAGTCCGCTCCCTGCAGCCCATAGCCAGCACAATGCTTTTTGCCTGCTCCACGCGGTATCCTGTAGCCATGCCTGCCATGTGTACGCGGCGGTCCGCCGTTACTTCCAACACCATGGTGTCAAGCAGAACCTCAACGCCCGTGCTCCTGAGCATTTTTATGAATCGCCCCGCGTACTCAGGCCCTGTAAGCTCCTCTTTGAAATAGTGCAGGCCGAAGCCGTTATGGATGCACTGATTTAGAATGCCTCCAAGCTCCCTGTCCCTCTCAACGATAAGAATGCGGCGCAACCCGCCTTCCCAAGCGGAGCAGGCAGCCGCAAGTCCTGCAGGGCCGCCGCCAATGACAATAAGATCGTACATCATTTTGCTAAAACCTTTGTTTCCCGCGAGAGCAGCCATGTGCCCGCCCTGTCCTGCACAATATCGCCCGGAGAGACATCCAGCTCCCGCGAAAGAATTTCCAGCACGCGCGGACCGCAGAAGCCTCCCTGGCAGCGTCCCATGCCTGCGTTCACGCGGCGCTTAACGCCGTCAATCGAGCGGGGCGGAATGGGCGATGCAAGGGCTTCGAGAATCTCTCCTTCGGTTACTGTCTCGCACCTGCATATTACGCAGCCAAAAGCGGGCTTTTGTCTTACCAGTTCCGCGCGCTCTTCCGAAGAAAGTTCCTTGAAACGGGTGCGGCGGCGCTCGCAAATAAACTGCTGCTTTTTCTCCAAAGGCAAACCGTCTTTAGCCAAAAGTTCCGCGGCATATTCCCCTATGGCAGGAGCCGCGGTAAGACCGGGCGAGCAAATGCCTGCAAGGTCAAGAAAGCCCGGCGCCGCCCAACTGATAACAAAGTCCCCGGCATTCGTCACTGCCCGCACTCCGGCAAAGTTGCGGATAGACTGGCTAAATTGAATGGAAGGCACAGATTTCAGCGCCCTTTCCCTGACAAAGGAAAGCCCTGAGGCAGTAGTGGAAATGTCCTCTCCCTCTACCGCTTCTGAGTCAGGGCCTGCAATCAAATTGCCGTGAACCGTGGGAGCCACCAGCACCCCCTTGCCGCGCTCGTTAGGGCACTGGAAGATTACACGGCTTATGCGGTTTCCTTCGCTCTTGTCGAGCAGGTAATATTGCCCGCGCGTTGGGCAAATGCTAAATGTGCGGGGAGCTGCCATTTCATGGATGACTTGCGCGTCAACCCCCGCGGCGTTCACTACATACCGCGCGTGAAACTCTCCCCTGTCGGTAGCTGCAATCCAGCCGACATCCGCTTGGCTTAGTCCCGTAACGCAGGTGTCCAGCTCTAGCTCCGCGCCGTTGCGCACAGCCGTTTCCGCCAGCGCAAGGCAGTATTCCCAAGGGGAGCAAATGGCGGCGGAGGGAGCATGAAGAGCGGCCACTGCCTCTGTCGATAGATTAGGTTCAAGCGCCCTTGCTTCTTCCCCTGAAAGCAACTCAAGGTCGGGCACGCCGTTAGCCTGCCCCCTGCCAAAAAGCTCTTCAAGAATGCTCTTTTCAGCATCAGAAAAAGCCAGCACCATGGAGCCGCAGGGAACGTAGGGCACGTCCAGCTTTTTGCACAGCACCCGCGCAAGCTCCGCTCCGCGGACATTGAGGCGAGCCATAAGGCTGCCGGGCGCGGGGTCAAACCCCGCGTGAAGAATGGCGGAATTGGCTTTTGTTGTGCCTGTCGCGACATCGTTTTCCTTTTCTATTATGAGCACTTTCAAACGGTATTTGGACAGCTCGAAAGCCATAGCCGCGCCGGTAATGCCGCAGCCAATTACTAGAACATCATACATAGATTACCTCTTCACATAGCCCATACAGCGGGATTGGTCGTAGATACCGCTACCGCGCCTGCGTCCAGGGCGCCCGTAACATCCTCCCTGTCGGTAATCAAGCCTCCCGCGATTACAGGCTTGCCCGCAACCGCGCACACTCTGCGGATAATTTTGGGCATAATGCCCGGCAACACTTCAATCAAGTCCGAAGTTTCCGGCTTCAGGTGGCGGCTGATGTTATCGATAGCCATAGAGTCTAGGAGGAAAAAGCGCTGGATTGCCGCCAGCCGCAGCTCTTTCGCCCGCTTTGTCAGGTTGGCTTTTGTGGACAAGAGCCCGTCCGCTGCAGTGTGGCGGGCAATAAAGTCTACGCTTACCTCTCTGGGCGCCAGCCCGTCCACAAGGTCTAAGTGGATAAACACAACCTTGCCCGCCGCGTGCGCCTGCGCCACCATATCCCCGATGTTCAGCACATCCCCGAACAGCAGGAAAACCACGCCCACATCGCTTTTCAGCGCGGCGGACAGTCCAGCCTCATCCTTGACCGAGGCGATAATCGGCTCATCGACCAGCAACTCCAATAGCCGTGTTTTATCCACTGAAAAGCCTCCTTGTTCCTAGAACCGCGCGAGCGAAAAAAAAAGCGCAAAGCGGCCCATTGCCGCTCTGCGCCTCTCAAACACTCAAGCACAGTAGCTACTGCGGCTTTATTATAGCAGGCTTTTTCTTGTGAACGCAAGAGTTTTTTTGCTTATTTTTGGCAAATCCATAAAAAAGGGCGTGCCAAAGAAATTTCGCAAAATTTATCAAAAAAAATATTTGACAGCTGCGGAAAACGGCGTTAGCCTTTATCGCAAGTCAACAGGCTCATGAGTTTTAGAGAAGAGCGCGGATGACCGGGCGGTCGTCCTGCGCTCTTTTTTATGAAAAAAAAGAGGAGAAACGAAATGAAAATTGAAAAGAACGCAACGTTTTGGATTGCAGTCGCGCTGGCTATTTGCCTAATTAGCTCTATCGGCGCGAGCTTGGTTCAAACAGCTGGCGGCAGCATTGAATACCATGACATTACTGTGGTTATGGATAGCGGCCTTGAAATGGACGCGCTGCTGTTGATTCCAAAAAACGCCACTGTAGAAACTCCCGCGCCGGCCATCGTGTGCAGCCATGGCTGGTACAACAACCGCGAAATGCAGGACTTGAATTATGTGGAGTACGCCCGCAGGGGCTTCGTGGTCATGTCCATCAGCATGTACGGGCACGGCGACTCTGAAAACCTGCCGAGCGGCACATGGTGGGACGACGAGAACAACGCCAACGGAATGTACGATGCGGTCAAGCATCTCTCCCGCCTGCCTTTTGTGGACGCAAGCCGCATAGGCGTTACCGGGCACTCCAACGGCGCCTTGGCAAGCCGCGAGGCTGTCCTTCAGGATTACGAGGGCCTGATCGCCGCCGCCTTGCTCGTTTCTAACGATGCGGTCTATACAGATAGCTCCACTGGCGAGTACATCAACATCTTTGGCAGCCGCGACGCGGGCATTGTAGCTTGCCAGTATGATGAGTTTTTTCACCGTGTCTCGCAGCCCGCTGGCGGCTACTCCGCCCCGCGCGATTATATTGACCAAGCAACTGCGCAGTCCTTCCTGCACTTTGGCCAAAACCCCGAAGGGCTTGCGCGGCGGGAAAGCTACACCTACTATCACGAAACAATTGACGGGGAGGATTCCATCCGCGTTATCTTTAATCCCGCCATTACTCACCCTTGGGCACATTTTTCCAAGGGCGTCGTGGCAGACAGCGTAAACTGCCATCCAAATGTTCTTTGTCTTTATTGGCCCTGAGATTTTTGTAGCCGCGCAATACATCACGTTCTTTGTCAGCGGGTATATGCTGCGCGAGCTTACCCCCATTGGCGCAAGCATCACTGGCATTTGGATGTACCCCATCTTGGTTATTCTGCCGCTGGCGGCCTTTGTTTGCAGCAAAATCTACCGCAAGACAAAGAACCCGTACATTGGCGGCATTGTCATGGGGATAATCGCCTGCACGCTTTCCGTTACCAACACCCTTACGCTAGGCTGATGGCACAAAGCCGCCTTCCGCCCGCGCGAAAGGCTTTAGGGGGCAGTCCATCGGGCTGCCCCCTTTGTGTTTCGTTGTTGCGATAGCTTCCGTCAACAGGCTCTTCTCCTTCCTCTTGCAGCGCCGCAAGGCCGTCATGGTAGACTATAAGCGCAGGGCAGCCCGCCCTGCAAGCCGACAAGCTTTGCTTGAAGGCTTGCAGGCAGCGGTTATCAGTCGGCGGTCGGCAGTCACTAAGGCAGCGCAGGGGGGGGGGGTAGCTTGCTGCTGACGTTTTGTAAATCGGCGACCTGCAATCCGCAAATCGGCGGCTGAGGCGGAGTAAATAGCCTATTTAGTTCGAATAAATAGCTTATTTACTCTGAATAAATAGGCTATTTACTCTGAATAAATAGCTTATTTAGTCC
>CAZDXD010000020.1:0-16226 GCA_964509415.1 uncultured Treponemataceae bacterium | reverse complement strand
GCCCGTTTAGCAACGGGCTGCGCTGCGCGATTCGCTAGAAGCTACGCTGCGCGATACCACGCAGAACGTGTCGGCTCGCGGGGCGTGATTTGCGATAGGGCTGCCGACTGCTGACGTTTTGTAAGTAAGAATCATTCTCTTGTTTGTGCGTATATGCCTTCAGTGCTCAGTCGGAAAATCATAGTAGGCAAGCGTTTCCTCTATGCCGCGCTCCACTGTCTTTGCCGCCTCATTTGCCTGTACGATGTTCTCAGGCACAGTGTGTTTCCTCCTATAGATTTGTTGTTTTTTCTATTCTAACAGAGGCTGCACTGCTGTCTCTTTTTTCGTACACTTGGATTTGCGAAAGATTATTGACAGTATCACTAAGAAACTAGACGGCTAGGATACTAAAAAACTAATTCACCAGAACACTAATCCAGTCACTAAGAAACTATTGACAATGCCAAAAAAATACCCTGTAATATAAGAAAAAACTTTTTCACTAAGGAGTTAAAGGATAAATGAAGGATTTACGGGAAAAAGAAAAGGGTTACCGCGCCTTTACGCTAGGGGGGGGGGCAGTAACGCTTGCTGCCCTTTTCGCGCTTATTTTGGGCGCAGCCAGCTGCAGCAACAGCGCGGGCTATGATGACGATGACGCCGCCGTTACTTACACCGTTTCCACAGCAGAGGAGCTTTTGGAGTGGAATGCCGCCGCGCAGGCTAACCCTAACGCAAGCTGCATTCTGGAAGATAACATTGACATGGAAGGCTATGTCTGGACGCCTGTGGGAGACGAGGACAATCCGTACGCGGGCACGTTTGACGGGCGCGGGCACGTTATCTCTAACCTCAATATTCAAGGGAGCGCAAAGTACGCAGGTCTTGTTGGCTATGTCGGGTCTGAAGGCTGGGTAAAGAATTTGGCGCTCAAAGACGCGACCATATTTGGCAGGGACAGTTTCGTTGGCGGCATTGCTGGGTACAACAGAGGCACAATTTCTTTTTGCTACGTTACAGATTCTAGCGTTACAGGTCCGCGCACCTACGTTGGCGGCATTGCTGGGTACAACAATGGCTCAATCATTGGCTGCTATTACACAGGCGATGTTACAGGCGGAGAGCATGTTGGCGGCTTTGCAGGAAACACCTACCTCGGGTATATTACATCATCTTATTCTGTAGCGGACGTTTTGGGATCTGCTTCTAGCACTTGCGGCGGTTTTTTGGGCGTTATAGCGGCATCTTATGATTATACTGTTGACTGCTACTGGGACGGCTCCGTCAATGAAGATAGCGGCACTGACATTCTGGGCATTGGATCCGGCAGCAGCAGCGGGCTTGCAAGGGCTGGCGACAACGGCAATGAATCGTGGACAAATGCAGTAGATGCAATGAACGAGCGGATTGCCCAATACGGCTGGAAGTACGAATTGGATGCCGACAGCGGACTGCCGTATTTGACGAATGGGTTGTGATTTTGTTTTTTAGTTAAAGAGTTTTTCAGTTTTCTAGAGTATAAGGCAAAGCAAACAGAGGCTAGAGTCCTAGTTGACTAGTTGACTAGTTGACTAGTTGACTAGTTGACTAGTCTCTTAGTTTCTGGGGCAAAGCAAGAAGCCTCTGCTTGCGCTTGCTAAGACTGCTTGCTCCACCCCCCAGCCAATAGAACACTAGATAACTAAGGCACTAACAAACTAGATCACTAGGATACTAATAAACTCAAATCAATCCATAAGCCGTGCCGATAGCTCTTCCCATGCGGCGGTAAGGGCATCGGTGTTTTTGCGGCACTGCTCGATTTGAGCCTGCACAGCCTGCGCGCGCTCCCTGTCGCCGTACACTTCGGGACGGTTAAGGTCGCTCTGGAGGGCGGCGATTTTCTTTTCGCATTCGTCTATTTCTGTAAGAAGGCGCTGCTCTTCTCTCTCCAGCTTGCGGCGGGCGGCTTTAAGCTGCTTTTCCTCTTGCCAAGAAAGGGCGGCAGAATTGCTGCCTGCGGAGGATTGCGCGGCGGCTGTTGGCTGCGGCGGCGCGGCAGGGTTGGCAATTGCAGCCTTTTCGCGCTCAATGCGGTAAAGGTAATCAGAATAGCTTCCCGGAAAGTTGCGCACAACGGAAGGAGCTGCTCCCTCGCCCGCTGTTATTTCCAAAACCCGCATGGCAAGCCCTTCAATAAAGCCCCTGTCGTGCGAAACAAAGATAACAGAACCCGCAAAGCCGTTAAGCGCGTCCTGCAAAACATCTTTTGCGTAAATGTCAAGGTGGTTAGTTGGCTCATCAAGAATAAGAAGATTAAGCGGGCGCAAAAGAAGGCGCAAGAGCGCAAGGCGGCTCCTTTCCCCGCCGGACAAAACGGCGCAGCTCTTAAAGACATCGTCCCCGCGGAACAAGAACGCGCCTAGAATGTCGCGCAGCTTAGGTATCATTTCTGTCGGTGCTTCTTTTTCAAGCATATCGATAATGCGCATCCCCCCGCCGCCGCTTGCGCCGTCCCCCGCGGACAGGGTTTCGGCGCTTTCTTCGCAAAAATAGCCGGCGGAAACCCCTGTGCCAAGCGCCACCTTGCCCTCGTAGCCACTGTCAGCGCCGCTAAGTATCCTTAAAAGCGTAGATTTCCCCGCGCCGTTCCTTCCAACAACGGCTACCTTTTCACCGCGCTCAAGCGTAAAGTCAACGCCGCGCAGCACTTGATTTTCAGCGTTAGACGCGCCTTTGTAGGTTTTGCTGACTTCCTTAGCCGTAAGCACAATCTTCCCCGAATACGGCGCGGGCGGGAAGGTAAAGCGCAGTTTTTTAAGGCCTTCGGGAAGCTCAATGCGCTCCATTTTTTCCAGCTGCTTTATCCTGCTTTGCACGGCAGCGGCCTTAGTCGCCTTGTAGCGGAAGCGGCGGATAAAAAGCTCCTGCCGCTCAATCTCCTCCTGCTGCTCCTTGTAGCGGGCAAGCAGGGCGGCGTTTTCCTCCTCGCGCCTTTTTTCATACCCCGAATACGTGCAGGAAGGATAGCGCTTTAATCTCCCCCCTGAAAGCTCGTAAACCTCGCTTACGGTGCGGTCAAGAAAGGCGCGATCATGGCTTACAACAAGAAAGCCGCCCTTAAAGTCATTAAGCCACTTTTCAAGCCAGACGCGGGCTTCAAGGTCAAGGTAGTTTGTAGGCTCGTCAAGAAGAAGAATGTGCGGATTTTCAAGCAAGACCTTTGCAAGCGCAATTCGCATTTGCCAGCCAGAGGAAAACTCATCAGCTTGCCTAGCAAAGTCTTGAGGATTGAACCCTAAGCCTAAAAGGGTGCGCTCTGCAAGAGACTCTCTGCTTATCCACATTGCATTATCAAGCTCCCCTTGAAGCTTTTCGCGCTCCGCGCCTAGAACAGCCGCCCTGCCCGCAGAGGCAGAAGCCATTTCCGCGTCAATTTCTTCCATGCGGGCAAAAATCGCATTGCAGCGGTCAAAGGCTGTAAGCGCTTCTTCAATAAGCGTTCTCCCCGAATGCACAATGCCTGACTGCGGCAAATACGAAATGCGCGTTCCCTTTTCTGCCGCGCGCGTGCCGGAGTCGGGCGCTATTGCGCCTGCAAGGATTTTCATGAGCGTGGACTTTCCCGACCCATTCACGCCTGCGAGGGCGGCCTTCATGCCGGATGAAAAATTAAGCGTCACCTCTTGCAGAATGTCCCTGTCGCCGAAAGCAAGAGAAACTTTAGAAAACTGAACAGATGGCAAGGTCAGTCTCCAGCGAGGCTGTCCGCTTACTCTTCCGCTTGCGAGCGGAAAAAAACCACCGTAGGCGAAATGTCGCGGGAAAGCACCGTGTTTTCGGAAATGTTGGAAGATGAAACAGGCTCAAGGCGAAGCCCACCGTCAGAAAGCGAATAAAGAAAATTAATCCAGCTGCCCTGCCCTTCAAATTGAAGCGAAAGCACGCCATCATAAGAAGACGCGAGCTGCCTTGAAAGGAAGCAGCGAATATCGGCCCTGCCCTGAACGCCAGCACCCTCCGGGATTACTGAAGGCATAAGAAGGCGGTAGCCGCTCCAGAGGAATGTGCCGCTTTCAGTAAACTGAAGAACGCCGTAATTCCCCGAAACAAAGCGCGGTCCTGAGCTGATAATTTTTGCAAGCTGTTCCCGCCGGCGTTCGGTTTCATTCTGTATAATTTCTTCAGGCGTAACGTCAAGAGCTGAAAAATAGCGTACAGCGGGCGCGCCCAAGTCATTTGAAAACTGGACGACAAGCGTTCCGTTTTCGCGAAGCTCCGCTGAAAGGGTTGAGCCTTCAAAGCGGTACACGCCGTCGGAGGTGGCTGTAATCCCCGTGTACGGAAAGGCGATAACTCCCTCTTCATCTTCAATGCGGGCAATGCCGGACTCGCGGCCAGGGAAAAAGCCCCACGCGGGATTAATCCTGCTTATATCGACAGCGTTTGCCTCAAGCATTGCGGAATACTGCGTGGGATACCAAACCCGCCCGAGAATGTACTGCAAGACTGCATCGTCTTCCAGAGAAGAAGTGCCCGCGATTTCAACAGGGGTGCCGTCCCGCTCGTCAAAAATCTCTAAGTTGTACGAAAAGCACCAGCCGCGCGTGCCGTCCTCTGTCATTACTCGAAACCATTCGCCTTCAAGAGGGGTATCCGTCCTGCCAATAACAGGAGCGCCTTCGCCCCTCCCCGTTATTTTAAGTATTTCGGAATTGCGCAGCCTGTAAACCTGCCGCGAGGTATTGTCAGCCGCTTCGCGGACAGGAAGCCCGTCTATTTTTGCGGAAGCGTAAAGGTATTTGTACTCGCTTCCCTCCTGCGCCGCCTTTTCCGCATCCTTGCGCGAAGAATAAAGCGAAAGCTGCCAAATGGGAATTTCCCCGCGCTCCTGATCCCCGTTGGGAAGGCTAATCACATAGAGCTGTGAGATATTCGAGCGGATAATAACCGGAACAACATCGCCTGCGGAAAGGCCAAGTTCAGGCTCCGACCAGTTTACAACGCCGTAGCCGATATAGCGAGAGCAACTGCTGAGCGCAAAAAGAGCTGCAAGAGCAAAAAACATTGTCCTGTTCATCTTTATACTGTATTCTATTATACATGAAACAGACAAGTATACCATCAAGGAAAGATGTAAACCCGGCGGACTGCTGGGACCTTACCTCGCTTTATGCAGACGACGCGTCTTGGGAAGAGGACCTAAAAGCCTTCGCGAAAGAAAAAGAAAGATCGGGCGAGTTCCGCGCGATGTTTGAAAAAGAGCTTACAGCAGACTCTCTCGGCGCATGCCTCAAGTTTTATAGCAACGCGAACGAAAAGCTAGAAAAGCTCTATGTTTACGCGCACTTAAAGCAATCCGCCGACGAAAGCGACCCCGAAAACCTTGACCGCGCGGGCCGCGTTATGATGGAGTATTCCGCCTTCTCCGCTGAGTTCAGCTGGCTTATTCCCGCCATTCAGCAAGTGCCGGAGGAGACCTTGCGCTCATTTATAAAGGAAATCCCCGACGGCGAAAAACTCTACAGCGTTTGGCTTGAAAAGCTGATTCGAATGCGCTCGCACATTTTAAGCGAAAAGGAAGAGAGAATACTCGCCCTCTTGCAGGAAAGCGCAGGCACGCCAAGCAAGGCGTTTTCAGCGCTCACAAACACAGACCTTGAGCTGGGAACGGTAGAAACGCCGGAGGGGGCCGTCCCGCTTACGCAGGGCACTTGGTCAAAGCTGATGGAGCACCCGGACAGGGAAGTGCGCAAAAAGGCTTACAAGCAGTTTTATGCGGGCTTTGCCGCGCACCAGCGGACAATCGCCGCGCTCTATGCCGGAAATGTAAATCAAGATGTCGCTTCCGCGCGGATACGCGGCTATTCCTCATCGCGGACGGAAGCTCTCTTTCCGGACAAAGTGGACGAGAAAGTCTATGACAACCTTGTAGCTACGGTGAATGCTAACCTTGAACCCCTGCACAAGTACTACGCGATTCGCAAAAAGGTTCTTGACGTGAAGGAGCTTCGCCACTACGACGTTTACGCGCCGCTTGTAAAGGACATTGCAAAGCGCACCCCCTACGAGGAGGCGGTAGAAATTGTAAAAGCCGCGCTCTCTCCGTTAGGAGAAGAATACACCGAAACGCTTGGCAAGGGGCTTCTTGGCGGCTGGGCAGACCGGTATGAAAACAAGGGCAAGAGGTCAGGCGCGTTCTCGTCGGGCGCGTACACGGGCTACCCGTACATTCTCCTCAATTATAAAGAAGATGTCTTTCGCGATGTCTTTACAATGGCGCACGAGGGCGGTCACTCCATGCACACGCTTTATGCGGCGCGGAATAACCCGTATCTTTCATACGAGTACACCATTTTTGAAGCCGAAGTTGCATCAACCTTTAACGAGGACTTGCTCTTTAGGTATCTTTTGAAGAACGCCGAAAGCGCCGAAATGCGCGCGTACCTGCTCTGCCACCGCGCGGGCGATATTGTTGCAACCCTTTACCGGCAAACCATGTTTGCGGAATACGAGCACCGCGCGCACGTCCTTGTTGAGGGAGGCACGCCCCTTACGGCGGAACTCCTGCGAAGTGAATACAAGAAGCTCCTTGAAAAATATTTTGGTCCCGAAATGCTTTTTGAAGAAGAAAGCGACCTTGAAGGCTTGCGCATTCCTCACTTTTACAACTCGTACTATGTTTACAAGTACGCGACAGGCATTTCCGCAAGCATGGCGCTGGCAGAACGAGTTTGTTCTGGGAGCAAAGCGGAACGGGATGACTACTTCCGCTTCTTGAAGTCTGGCGGCTCTCGCTACCCGATTGACGCGCTACGTGTTGCAGGCGTTGACATGGAAAGCCCCGCACCCGTGCAGGCCGCGTGCGATAATTTTGCGAGGATAGTGGGGGAAATGGAATCTAGTTTGTAGTTTGTAGTACGGCTGACCTATTGGTCAGCCTTGTAGTTGGTAGATGCTGGGGTGGAGAAAGGAGAGCGTGCAAAATGGATACGCAGGAGAGCAAAAACTTAGCTTTGATAGATGCTGCAAAAGACGGCTATTCAGATATTGTCAACGAACTTATTAAAACAGGCGTAAATGTAAATGCGCGAAGTGACTACGGCACTACGCCTTTAATGCACACAGCAAAAACGGGTCGTGTTGACATTGTCATGGTGCTTGTTAAAGCTGGAGCTGATGTAAACGCGCAGACTAAATCCGGCGTATCAGCTTTAATATATGCGGCAAAAATGGGCTATGTGGACATTGTAAAACCACTCCTTGATGCAGGAGCTGATGTGAATGCACAGGATTGGTTCGGCTGCACAGCTTTAGCGTATGCCGCAGAAAAAGGCTACACAGATATTGCTAAGGCGCTTATTAAAGCTGGTGCTGATATAAACGTGCAAGACAATGACGGCAAAACAGTCCTGATGTATGCCGCAACAAATAGACGCACAAATATTGCCCATCTGCTTATCGATGCTGGTGCTAACATAAATGTACAGGATAGCAAAGACAGGACACCCCTAATGAATGCCGCGCAGGGCGGGCTTGCGGATATAGTCGACAAACTAATAAGTGCTAATGCCGATATAAACGTTCAGGATAAAGAAGGCAAGACAGCTTTAGCATATGCCGCAGAAAATGGACACGATGTCATTGTCAAACAGCTTATAAGCGCAGGGATAAATGCAAAAGACCGCAATGGATCAATAGCTTTAATGTATGCGGTGAAGAATGGCTGTGCTGATATTGCTAAGGCACTTATTGAAGCTGGTGCTGATATAAACGTGCAAGACAATGACGGCAAAACAGTCCTGATGTATGCCGCAACAAATAGACGCACAAATATTGCCCATCTGCTTATCGATGCTGGTGCTAACATAAATGTACAGGATAGCAAAGACAGGACACCCCTAATGAATGCCGCGCAGGGCGGGCTTGCGGATATAGTCGACAAACTAATAAGTGCTAATGCCGATATAAACGTTCAGGATAAAGAAGGCAAGACAGCTTTAGCATATGCCGCAGAAAATGGACACGATGTCATTGTCAAACAGCTTATAAGCGCAGGGATAAATGCAAAAGACCGCAATGGATCAATAGCTTTAATGTATGCGGTGAAGAATGGCTGTGCTGATATTGCTAAGGCACTTATTGAAGCCGGTGCTGATATAAACGCGCAAGACAAGGAAGGCAACGCAACCCTAATGTATGCTACAGAAAATGGGCATTTAGCCATTGTCGATATCCTTCTGAATGCGAGTGCTAAGGTAAATACACAGGATAATAACGGCAAAGTCGCTCTAATGTATGCCGCAGAAAAAGGCTACACAGATATTGCCAAGGCGCTTATTGAAGCCGGTGCTGATATAAACGTGCAAGACAATGACGGCAAGACTTCCCTGATATATGCTACAGAAAATAGGCATCCAGACATTGTCAATGCACTTGTTGATGCCGGTGCTGATTTTCAAAATGATGCCTATTTTACAGACATGATGTTTTATGCGGCAAGGGACGGAGACATGATAATGCTTAAAGCGCTTATTGACGCTCATATCAATGTAAATGCCCAAGACGAGATAGGCTGGACAGCGCTAATGGCTGCCTCAAAATTCGGGCAAGCCGATGCCGCTAAAGTGCTTTGCGAAGCTGGCGCGGATACAAGCCTTGAGAACAAGCAAGGCAAGACCGCATGGAAACTTGCCGCTGAATACGGGCACAAAGGTATCGTTGACATTTTGCGCATCTTTGGAGCCCGTCGCTAGGGTAAAAGCCAGCTGTAAAAGCTATTTTATTTCCAGATCGCTCTACTAAACTCTAATCTCTGAATCAGCATACCCCCCCCCTTGATAGATTCTCCGTAACTTGGTACCCTGATTGCGGTATGAGCGAGAATGCAAGCCAAATCCGCGATGTTCGGATTACAGCGTCCTCACTGCTTCTTTCCCCTGCCGAGATGGAGAAAGTTCTGCCGATTTCAGATGATGCTGCTGAAATCGTGCGGACAGGACGGCGCGAAATTCAGAATATACTTCGCGGAGATGACAAGCGCTTCCTTGTGATTGCAGGCCCCTGTTCAATCCACGATCCTGCCGCCGCGCTTGACTACGCGCAGCGTCTTGCGGGCTTAAGGGCAAAATACGCTGACAGAATGTGCATTGTTATGCGCGTGTACTTTGAAAAGCCAAGAACAACGCTAGGCTGGCGCGGGCTTATCCTTGACCCGGGTCTTGACGGCACAGCGGACATTGCGCGCGGGCTTAAGCTTGCAAGGGAAATACTCATCAAGGTGAACGAGGCGGGGCTTCCCGCAGGCTCTGAAATGCTTGACCCGATTGTGCCGCAGTACACTGCAGATTTGACCAGCTGGGCATCGATTGGCGCGCGCACTTCCGGCAGCCAAACGCACCGCGAACTTGCTTCCGGCCTTTCCATGCCGGTGGGGTTCAAAAACACCATCGATGGCGATATTCAGGTTGCGGTAAACGCGATTGTCTCCGCGAGCCAGCCGCACGCCTTTGTCGGCATGACGCAGGAAGGCAAAATCTCCATTATGCGCACGTTGGGAAACCCTGACGGGCACCTAATTTTGCGCGGCGGGAAAAGCGGGCCTAATTGCAGCAAGGAATCCGTAATCGAAGCTGTCAGCCTGCTCAAGAGCGCAGGAGTTCGCCCTTCGATTATTGTGGACTGCTCGCACGGAAATTCCCGCAAAATACCCGAAAACCAAATCGGTGTGCTTCACGAGACTATCCGCATGAGAAACAGCGCTGCGCTTCCTGTCTGCCAGCCGTGCGGATGCATGCTCGAAAGCAACATTGAAACGGGATGTCAAGAAATCTCTGGCGATCCTGCCAACCTTAAATATGGCTTGTCCGTAACCGATCCGTGTCTGAGCTGGGATTTAACTTCCAGCGCACTCACGGAAGCATATAAACTTCTTGGGAGAGAATTGTGAACCAGAAAACAACAGTTATTTACACTGACGGCGGTTGCTCCAGAAACCCCGGACCCGGCGGCTGGGCATTTACCGTGCTCTACGGAGGGAAGATCTACGTTTCCCGTTCAGGCGCGGAGAAGCTGACAACGAACAACAGAATGGAGCTTACAGCTGCCATCGAAGCTTTGTCTTTCGTCTTGACCGAAAGAAAGCTCCGCACGGGGAAAATAGCCGTTTACACGGACTCGCAGTATGTGCAGCGTGGCGCTATCGAATGGCTTCCCCTGTGGAAAGAGAGGCGATGGCGAAACTCCGACAGAGTGCCTGTAAAGAACAAGGACCTGTGGGAAAAGCTGGACGAGCTGATGGAAAAACTGTATCTGGACTGGTTCTGGGTAAGGGGCCACGCCGGAAACGAATACAACGAACTGTGCGACAGGCTTACCAAAGAAGCAGTCGCCGCCCTCGCGGAAGAAGAATGAAGAATCGGGGCGGGAGCAGTTCAGCTTCAGTCAAGATTCATTTCGTTAAGCAGCTTTTTAAGCGCGGAAAGCTCGCTGCGCGTGAGAGTTATACCCTTCCCCATTTTGCTGTGATCGGGCGACCAGCTCCGCAAATCGTATTTTGCGGAGTAGTTTCCCCATGCGACCATGTTAAGCTCCATTTTCCACCCGCTCTTTGACTCTGAAAGCTCGCCAAAGTGTTCCGTAATCTGGAATTTGAATTCGTCTGGCATTACAATCTCCATGCAGTTTTTTTCAAGTTTTCAGTATATTTATAGCATGTTTTCGGCTTCGCGGTCTGCTTTTGCCCGCGCCGTGATTATCTGCATAGCCTTTGCCGCGCTGCCCGCACTTGCCTCCTGCGCCGTTGACGATCCAGAAATTGCCGCAATAGAAGCAAGGCGGCTGTTAATCCAAGATGAATCAGGCGGCTTTTTCCCTGAGCTTGCTGTTTTTGCTCTTTTTAGCGGAGGGGACACCGCAGACGATTTTTCCATGATGACCGTAACCCATGATGAAACAGGCATATTCTGGGAAATTCCCGCGGGCAGCGCTTTCCTTTTTCCGGGCGGCGATGGCTTTTTTTGGGCAGGAAGCTCGGCGCTTTTGCCTGTCCCGGACATATTCGCAGACACCTCCGCATTCGCGGACGATACCGCCGCCGCTTTCCGGGAAAGCTCAGGGTTTTTCCCTAAAGGCAGCTATTCCGTTACGGCGGATAACGCCGCTGGAAGCTCAGGCTTATCTTCTTTTGAGCTGAATGAGCCTTTTTACTTTAATGCGCAGCCCGCTGTTTTCAGTCTTTCAGGCGAAGAAAGGGAAGCGAGGTGGAGCATTGTGCTTTCTGAAAATCTTTCGCCCCGCGAAGTTTCAGTTTATCTCTTTCTGCTTGACTCTTCAGGCTCGCCGCTTTCTTCTATCAGGATAGCCTTTGAGCGCTTCAGCGGCCGCCGCGCAGAAGGGCACGTGTCTGACTTTGCCGAAACGTTAAGCTCCCGCCGCGGCAGCGAATCCGATTTTTCAGCCGTCCGCGCCATATGTTGTTACGTGGAGCACGCGGCATCGTCTTCCGGCGTATTGTTGTTTCCGCTTTCGTTGGAGTATGATGGCGCAAATGAGTGATGAACAATGATAGATAATCCGGATTTTCCCGCAGGCGAAGGCAACTTGAAAATGCGCAGGATTCGCACTTACGCTATTCGTTCAGGCAGAATGACGGACGCGCAGAAAAAGGCTTACGCCGCTTACTCTGCTCAGTGGTGCATTCCGTTTCAAACTTCCGCCCTTAATTTTGCGGATATTTTTGAAAACGTAAATCCCGTTATTATTGAGGTGGGCTTTGGAATGGGGCAGGCAACCGCCGAAATTGCAGAGCGCAACCCTGAAAAAAACTATATAGGAATCGAAGTGCACAAGGCGGGCGTTGGCAGGCTTCTTTCTGAAATTGAGCGGCGGGGGCTTTCCAATTTGCGCATAATAGAACACGACGCTTTAACAGCTCTTGAAGCCATGATTCCCGAAAGCTCCGTTTCGGCTTTTCATGTCTTTTTCCCTGACCCCTGGCCAAAAAAAAGGCACCATAAAAGGCGGCTTATGCTTCGCCCGAATACGGAGCTTTTTGCGCGGAAGCTTTCTGCTGGAGGCTTTATCTTTATGGTTACAGACTGGAAATCCTATGCGGAAGAAGCCTGTGCAGAGCTTGCGGCAACTCCTTCGCTTAAAAACGTTTACGGCGGATTCGCCCCGCCGCAGGAATGGCGTCCTGCCACCTCCTTTGAGCGGAAGGGCGAGGCTGCAGGACGTGAAATCTGCGAACTCATTTTTACAAAAATTTGAAAACTGCGGAGGCCGACATTGCCCAACAAAAAAAGCGCATCCGTGCCTGCAAGCATTCCGGCACTTGAAAAACTTATCCGCCGCCATCAGCATCTTTATTACGCTGGCGCGCCTGAAATTTCTGACGCTGAATTTGACGCGCTCTGGGACAGGCTTCGCGCCCTTGACCCTGAAAACTCTCTCTTTTCTGAAATCAATTCAGAGGCGGACGACGGGTTCCCAAAAGAGTATCACCTTATTCCGATGGGAAGTCAAGAGAAAGCCAGCTGCCCCGAAGAGTTCTTTGCGTGGGCTCAAGGGATGCCTTTTACAGAGTTTATTGTAGAAGATAAGCTTGACGGCGCGAGCCTTGAGCTCCAGTATGAAAACGGCGCTTTTGCAAAGGCTGTTACGCGCGGCGACGGAAGAATCGGCGATGACATTACGGCAAATGCCGCTAAAATGGCAGGCGTTGTTAAGGTGCTGCCCGGAGACTTTTCGCCTGGCGGAAGCCGCCCGTTTAACGGGGCTGTGCGCGGCGAGGTGATAATGCTCCGATCCGTGCGGGAAAAGTTTTTCAGCGACAAGGCGAACTGCCGCAACGCCGCAAACGGCATTATGAAGCGGAAAGACGGCGAAGGCTGCGAAAAGCTTTCTGTTGTTTGCTATGACGCGGCATCAGGAATGCCCGGAAGCCCGTTTACGGGGCGCGCGCCTTTTTCCGACGAGCTTGAAAAGCTAAGCTGGCTTTCTGAATGCGGATTTAACGTTGTTTCTTTTGAAGTTTGCAATGGCGCGGATGCTGTTGTAAAACGTCGCGCCCGCGTTATGGAAGAGCGACCCTCTCTTGACTACGACATTGACGGGCTTGTTGTAAAGGGCAGGGAAATAGACCCCGAAGATTTAAGCCGGGCGCGCCCTGAAAAGCAAATAGCCTTTAAGTTCAGCCCCGAAGAGGCGGTAAGCACCCTGCGCTCCGTTGAATGGAGCGAGTCCGGCGCAACCTACACCCCTGTCGCAAACATTGACGCGGTGCGCCTTGCGGGAACCGTTGTGCGCCGCGCAAGCCTTGCAAACCCGAACGTTATTTCGGACCTCGGCTTAAAGATTGGAAGCCGCGTTCTTGTAACAAAGCGCGGCGAGATTATCCCTAAAATTATCGCGCTTGTGGAAAATCCGCCTGACGCTTCGGATATTCCCTTCCCTGAAAAATGCTCTGCCTGCGGCTCAGGTCTCCGCAACGAGGGCACAAGGCTTTTCTGCCCGAATGACCGCTGTCCTAAGCTCCTTCTTCACAGGCTAGAAAAGTGGATAAGCGTCCTTTCCATAAAGGACTTTGGCGAAAACCTCTTGCGAAGGCTTTTTGAAAGCGGCGCGGTCAAAAACATTAGCGACTTGTACACGCTTGCCGCCGATGAAATAGCACAGATTGACCGCATGGGCGATTTAAGCGCGGCGAAAGTCTTGCGCTCCCTCCATTCAAAAAAAGAAATTGCGCTTTCCGCCTTTGTCGCGGGCTTTGACATTGAAGGAATCGGCGAAACAATGATGGAAAAGCTCACCGCCGCAGGCTTTGACACTCTTGAAAAACTTTTTGCGGCCTCCGAAGAGGACTTTGCAGCTGTCTATCAGTTTGGCCCCGTCCTTGCGCACAACCTCTTTTTTGGTCTGCGCAGCCTCCGCCCCGAGATGGAAAAGACGCTCGCTCTTTCAGGGATTAAAATCGCAAGTCCAAAAGCAGGTGCCGGCATTTTTGCGGGGCTTAGCTTCTGCTTTACGGGAGAGCTTTTTTCGATGAAGCGGCAAGAAGCAGAAAACCTTGTGCGCTCGCTCGGCGGGGAGGCTAAAAGCTCGGTTACCAAAAACCTTTCCTTTCTTGTAACAAACGAGCCTGGGTCAGGCTCCGCGAAAAACCGCCGCGCCGCGGAGCTTGGAATCCCCATAATAAGCGAAGAAGAGTTTTTGGCAAAAGCGCGGAGAGATTAAAATTTAAGCGGTATTGGAACTGCCGGCTGAATTACGCTCGTAATTGCGATTGAATTACGGCCGTAACCCCCATATTGCACACCCCGCGCTCCTGCTGATATTCTTTTAACCATGAACAAAAACAATCCTTCGCAAGCAGTTGCCCCGCGCTGGCAGCTTTCCTCCGTTTTTCCTTCTATTAGTTCGCCTGAATTTGAAGCCGCTTTGAATGAGCTTTCCTCCCTGTTAGGGGAGCTTAAAGACCTTGCGGAAGCGCCGTCTGAGCCTGATGACACTGCCCCCTGCGCCGAGTGGTTCAGTCGCGTCATTACAACGCGCGATGCCTATCTTTCCCTTGCGGAAACCGTGCACTCATACTGCTACGCATCCTATTCCGTTGACACCGCATCGAGCGAAGCGCTTTCTGCAATGTCAAGGGCGGAGGCGGTCCGTCAGCCTTACGAAGGCATTTTCGCGAAGCTGCTAAACGAGTTATCACTCCGAGCGGAGACTTTGCGCGCGCTTTGCAGCACTGCGGACTTTGCGCAATATAAGGACTGCCTGGAAGAGCTCATCTTTATGGCCAGCAAGCGCATGAGCCCTGCAGAAGAAGACCTCGCGGCAGATTTGGCGCGGTTTGGCTGCGAAGCTTGGAGCCGCCTTCAGGACAAACTCACGTCTTCCGCTTCGTGCGTCTGGGATGACGCGACAGGCGAAACAAAAACCCTTGTGGAGCTTCGCTCGCTTGCATACGACCCAGACAGGAATATCCGCAAAAAAGCGTTTTTTCTTGAGCTTGACTTATGCCGCGCCGCTTCCGAGTCCTGCGCCGCGGCGCTCAATTCCATAAAAGGCGCTTCAGTTATTCTCAACAAGAGGAGGGGCTGGAAGGGCTTTGAAGGCTCTGGGCTTGTCGCGGGCTGCCCCTCGCTTGAAAAAAGCGCTTGGCAGGGCAAGGTTTCCCGCGCAGGCCTTGAAGCGCTTATTGCAGCGATGGAGGATGCTGTCCCCGTTTTTGCCCGCTATCTTAACCTTAAAGCAAGGCTGCTTGGCGCAGAAAAATGCGCCTTTTTTGACCTGTTTGCCCCGATTTCAGCGCCTGAAACGCAGAGGCGCTTTACATGGAGCGAAGCTGCGGACGCAGTCTGCGAATGCTTTGAAGGCTTTTCAGGTGAAATGGCAGACTTTGCCCGCCGCGCGTTTGCGCAAAAGTGGATTGACGGCGAAATGCGGGCGGGCAAAATCGGCGGCGCATATATGACGGCGTTCCCTTCTGTAAAGGAGTCGCGCGTAATGTGCAATTTTGACGGCACATTTAACAGCGTAATGACGCTTGCGCACGAGCTTGGGCACGCATGGCATTTTGAAGTAATGAAAGACCTTCCCGCATTCGAGCAAGACCTCCCGATGACGCTTGCTGAAACCGCTTCAATCTTTGCAGAAACGCTTGTCTTTAACTCATTTCTTGAAACCGCGCCAAAAGAAGAAAAGGCAGTCTTTATCGAGATGAACCTTCAGGACGGCTGCCAAATTATCTGCGATATTCTTTCGCGCTTTTATTGCGAGCGCGCTGCTTTTGCCAAGCCAGAAAATGAAACCGCTTCCGTTGCTGACTTCTGCGCATGGATGGAAGATGCGCAAAGAAAAGCCTACGGCGGCGCGCTTGACGAGAACTACCTTCACCCCTATATGTGGCTTGTAAAAAGCCACTATTATTCCGCTGACCTTGCGTTTTACAACTTTCCGTACGCTTTCGGGCAGCTTTTTTCGCTTGCGCTTTTTGCCCGCTTTAGAAGCGAGGGAAGCTCTTTCGCCCCCGTGTACAAAAGCCTTCTGTTGAATTCAGGGCGGAAAACCGCGAACGAAACGGCGCGGGAAGCAGGCTTTGATATTGAAGACCCTGCTTTCTGGAAGTCGGGAACAGAGTTTTTCAAGGAAGAGGCTGAAAGACTTAAAGCTCTCTTTCAAAACGGAACAAAAGCTGATAAAATCGGCGGTGCATAAAGAGGAAAAACGATGAAGCATGACATTATTCTTGCAGGAGTTGGCGG
>CAZDXD010000019.1:0-16805 GCA_964509415.1 uncultured Treponemataceae bacterium | reverse complement strand
AAGAAGAATGCTGCGAGGAGCATATACGTCATGGAAAAAATCTCAGGGCGCACTTGGCTTGCCGCCCGTATTTGATACGGAAAGAAAATCATGCAAAAGGCGGCAATAATCCCCGTTTTTCTGTTTTTAAGCTGCACTCCAACTGCATAAATTAGCGCAGTTTGAAGAAGGGCATTTAGAATGGGCGCAATGTAGTAAACATTCGGATGTACGCCAAAAACAAGCTGCAGCGCGGCTACAGGAAGAATAACCGCCCACCGAATTGTTCTGTGCGAAAGGTCGGGGTACGCATAACCTTGCGAAATAGCCTTTGCGGAAACCCAGTAGTCGCGCTCGTCAACGCCTGTGTGCGCTATCATCTGCGTTGAAAGCCTTACCCACAGCGTCAGCACAAGCAGGGCACAAAGGGCAATTACATTTAGCTTTTTTGTCATGGCTCTTCCTCGTTACTTTTGCCGTATTCCATCTTGCGCACTCGGTATTGAATGTCCTCAAGCAGCTTTCTGTTTGACGCTATAATGTCCGCAAGCCATCCAATCACAATCGTCTGAAATCCTATGAGCATGAGGGTGCTTGCAAGAATTAAAGACTGAACGTGCCCTCCGCCGTCGCCTGTAAAGAAATGGAAAAGAAAAAGGACGCCTATGGCAAAGCCCGCGCCAAAGACAATCGCGCCGATTGTCGAAAAAAAGCGCATAGGCTTATACATCATAAAGGCGCGCAGAATTGTTACTGCGGACTTTCTCACATAGCCGAACATGGAGTTAAAAAGGCGCGAGGGGCGCGTTTCGGCATTTGTGCGGATTGGCACGGATGCCATCGCGATTTTTTCCCTGCCCGCCTGTATGATGGTTTCGAGCGTGTATGTGTACTCGTTAAAGACATTGAGGCGCATTGCGGCGTCTCGGCTGTATGCCCTAAAGCCGCTAGGCGCGTCGGGGATTTTAGCCTTTGCCGCCTTTTGGACAACCCAGCTGCCAAGCCTCTGAAGCTTCTTTTTAAGGGGCGAAAAATGCGCGGTTTGCTCTATCGGGCGCTCCCCGATTACTATGTCTGCCCCCCCCCCTAGTATCGGAGAGATGAGCTTTTCTATGTCCGCGCCGCAGTATTGGTTATCGGCGTCTGTGTTTACGATTATGTCAGCGCCGAGCTTGAGGCAAGCGTCAAGCCCCGCCATAAACCCGCACGCGAGTCCCCTGTTGCGCTTAAAGCTTACAATGTGGAGCGTCCGCCCACGCTCTTTAGCCCAACGCCTCGCGACGCTTGTCGTCCCGTCCTCGCTGCCGTCGTTTATAATAAGGTATTCAATTTTGTCTATCCCGCTAATTGCGCCGGGCACTGGAAGGTCGTTGAGAGTGGCTTCTAGCGTCTTTTCTTCATTATAGCAGGGTATCTGTATTATAAGCTTCATACTGCGCGGATGTCAGAATTAATTATATATCGAATAATGCGAGATTGTAAAGGAGGGGGCTAGTTGGTAGGTGGCAGGTGGTGGTCGGTAGGTGTTGTGGCAATGCAAGCAGCTTATCCTAAAGCGCCTTATAGTGCGGGATAATGTCTTCATAGCGGCCGTCTTTCATTAGAAAGCCTGCGGGGATTATGCCAAGCTGTGTAAAGCCCAGCTTTTTGTATAGGCAGAGAGCCGCCTCGTTTGTAGCGACAACAGCGTTAAACTGCAAGATCCTAAAGCCAAGCTCCTTTCCTTTTTGAAGCGAATGCTTCACAAGAAGCTCGCCTATTCCCTGCCCGCGAAGGCATGAGCGCACGGCATAGCTTGCGTTGCATATATGACCGCAGCGCCCAACGTTATTCGGGTGAAGAATATAAAGACCCGCAATTTCCCCCGCTTCTTCCGCAATGCCTGTAAAGGACTGCGCGGAGAAAAACTCGTGCGCTTCTCTTGCTGAAAGAGTTTCCATCTGCGGGAAAGCCACGCCTTCTTCTACAATGCTGTTCCATATTTCGGCGGCTCTACGCGCATCTTTTTCCGTATACTCCCTCACTGTGACCATGGACTGTTTCTCCCCTGATCTGCCTTTTTCAAAAGCACTTTTTCTCTTTCGATAGTCGTTGTCTGGTGATGACCGGGCATAACAACAGTTTCGCCGTCAAGCTCGAACAGCCTTTTAAGACTCTTTTCTAGCTCTTTATCGCTTCCGCCGGGAAAGTCTGTCCTTCCAAAGCCGCTTCTAAAAAGAGTGTCGCCAGAAAACAGGAGCTTTTCTTCTCTGTTGTAAATGCACACGGAACCCGGCGTGTGCCCCGGTGTGTGAATGACCTCCCAGCCTTCAAGTGCGGTACCTACGCCCGGTATTTCAAGCGCGGTGCCTTCTTCAAGAAAAAAGGCGGGTTCAGGGAGATTGTTAATCCAGATTTCTTCGTCATTTGCGAACAGAAAATCAGCATCTCTGCCAAACATCGCGCTGTGAGCGCGGGCGGCATCTTTCCCAAGATAGGCAGCATCAGCTTTGTGAATGGCAACGGGAATGCCGGGATATTCCTTTACAAGGTCGGGTATTGCGCCGATATGGTCAAAGTGCCCGTGCGTAAGCAAAATTGCGCAGGGTTTTAATCCAAGCTGCGAAATGTGTGATACAATAGCGCGGGCGTTTCCTCCGGGGTCTATTATAGCCGCACAGTTTTCTTTAAGGGGAAGAATCCATGTATTTACGTCAAATGGCCCGGTTACAAGACTTGCTATCTGCATGAAAGCAGTATAGTCCGAAAGGGGAATTATGATAAGCCGAATAGCCGTCGTTCTAGCGCTGGCCGTTGTTTTTTATTTTCTGCTCCCTGAAGTTTTCGCGTTTTTGCAAAGGCGGCTTGCTGTGCGCTGGTTTTCAAAATTAAAGCAGGAAGCCCTCTCTTCTGGCGTGAACGCTGTTGTTTCGGGCGTTTCAGGCAAAAATCTTCTTGTTAGGTCGTCCGCTTCTGGGAGCTTTATGCCTGTTTCTTCCGCGGGTACTGTTTTTTTTACAGCGGATAGGGACGGAATAAGAAAAATCCCGCGGCGGCATCTGCTTTCCGTGCCTAAGGGTCTTTCAGCCTTTTATATTCCGCCAGAGCCGCTTGTAAACCCTGTAAAGCGCAAGGATTCTGCAATAGAAAAGCGCCTTCTTCCTTTTTTTGTGCGAAGAAAAGGAGCCTGCATTCTCTTTGACGGCGCGGAGCACTCTTTCCCAGCTGACTTGGCCGCCGCTCTGCCTGCAAAAGAAGAAAACCGCCTCAAGCCTTACTTTATCGCGCTGGGGGCCTTTGCTGAGTTCAGCCTGTTTTTAATATTTTCAGGCGAAAGGGAGCTTTTCCCTGCGGCGCTTACAGCTCTTGCCGCGGTTTTCGGCAAAGGCGTGCCTTACATTCCGCCGGGGCTTTTCCTTACAATGGCGGGAACAGCGCTCGCGGCAAAAAAACCTGACGCAAAGCCCGCTGCTTTTGCCATTAAGGTTTTAGGGATTGTTCTTAACGCGGCGCTTTTTTTTGCAATCACAGCGCTTTTTTACAGCTGAAAGCTCTTTTCCAGCCTTTGCTTTTAAGAGCCGATCCTGTCTGGAATGTCTTCTTGCGCATCGGAGTCTTCGCCCTGCGCAGTTTCGCTTGCAAGATCATTCCCCGCCTGCAAAGAATCCGCGTCATAGCCATCGGCTTTTCTGGCAAAGCTTACAGTGAGCTTTTTCCCCCTGTATTCAATGCCAGAAAGCGAGTCAATCACCTTCTGCGCGTCGCTCGTTAAAATTTGCGCAAACGAATAGTTGTCAAGAATCTTAATCTCCCCAATGTGGGCGCGCTCTATCCCTGAGTGCTGGATAATCAGGTAGATAATGTCCTTTGGAAAAACCTTGCGCTTCCTGCCAATGCCGATAAAAACGCTCGAAGCCTCATCTTCGGAAAGAACGGGAATTGGCGTGTGCGCGCCGTGATGTGCCGCCGCCTCACCCTGCCGGCCTCTCTTGTCCGTGTTTCGCTCCGGATAGCTGTACCGCTCTTTTGGCGTGGAGTTCCGCCTGCCCTGCGAACCGCCTTCCAGCGCGGCTTTTACCATATAGGCTGCAAAATATGATCTAAGCGAAAACGAAACGTTTTCGCGGAAAATTTTTCGGTATTGATTGAGTTCCTTCGGGTCTTCTTCTGTTTGTATCTGCCTGACCGCGTTATCCAGAAATTCTTTTATTTTGTCTTTATCTATTTGCATTTATTCTCCTTAAAAAATAAACAGCGATAGGTCAAGTATTGCATAAAAGAGAAAGTTTCTCAATACTCACCCTGAATACGCAAAGCAAAAGGCAACACCTGTGCGCTCAAGGGCATGGAGCAAAAATTGATTCGGAATGGGCATGGCGCAAATAAAGGCGCGTTCCCCGCTTTCTGCTGAAAGCATTGCCTTTTCCAGAAGCTGGGTAAAAAGCCCCATTCCGCGGAACTCAGGCTTTACCGCCGCGGCTATAAGCACATCCGCGCTTGTGCGGCTGCCTGTAAAGCGTTCAACAAGAAGCGAGCCCGCTTTTTCGCCAGAAGCGGTTTCAGCATAAAAAAGGATTTTTTCGCCGTCTCCTGATAAAAGGCGGGCAAAAAGCCTAGCGGAAGCACCCGCTGTTTTTTCAGGAAGGGCTTTAAGAATTTCAACCGCTCCCTGCACAAGAATTTCCTCCGGCGAGGACGGCTCAATCCCCGCGCGGGCGCACGCTTCTTCCGCCGAACCGCCGCGGGCAAGCGTTTCCAAAGCGAGCTGCAAATCACCTTGCAGCTTCTTTTGCAGAAACAGAAAATCGCTTTGCACAATTTCCGCAGTTTCTTCGGGCTCTTCTCCAAGCGTGGAAAGGCTTTCCGCCTGTGTAAAGCTCCGAAACCATTCTATCACGGTCTTTTTAAGCCTTTCCTTTTTGAACACATGCCAAGCGCGGTCAAATTCAGGATATTCAGCAAGAATTTCCTTAAAGCGCTTAAAAACGCCTAGCCGTGTCGAAATTGCCCTGCGCAGCCTTTCTTGTAGAAGCGGGTTTTTTACGCTGCCGGTAAACTCTTCCATAAGGGCAAAACCGTGAACCGCGGTCCACGGCGGAAGCTGTATAAACCGCTCTGATGGCGGAGCAGATGCCGACACCGGAACACAGCGGAATGTTTCTGTGTCAAAGAGAAACGTCTCGTTTTGGTTTTCCATGCAGAAAATCACCGCGTCTATAGTTTCCGCTGTAAGCTCAAGGCTCATGTTTTTATACTGGCATAAATACAAAGTTGAATGCAAGCCTGCAGGCCCCAATCCTGCCTGTTGAAAAATCCAGCGCTTTCCTGTAATTCTTGAAGCATGAAAGCAACCCCCTTAAACGAGCTTTCCGCGGGGCCTCGCGAAAAGAAGGTTTTTCTTTTTGACTTTGACGGCGTGCTTGTAGATTCCCTCGGCGGCATTGCTTTATCGGTAAACGCCACGCTTGAGCATTTCGGCTTTCCGCCCGTTGATACGGAAACTGTCCGCGGCTTTGTGGGAGACGGAGCGCGCCGCCTTATTTCGCGCATATTTTCCGTCGCGGCAGAAATGACAGGCAGGCGGACGGATGCGGAAAAGCCCCTGTCTTTTTCGGATGGCGACATTGACAGCTTTCTTTTATGGTACAGGGCGTATTATGAAGCGCACGCTACAGAAAAAACTCAAGTTTACCCCGGCATTCGCGAGCTTCTTCAAAAGATAAAAGAGGCGGGAGCGCACGCGGCTGTAGTTACAAATAAACCCTCATCGCTTGCGTCCATAATTTCTGAAAGGCTGGGCATAGCGGAATATCTGGATGCAATAATCGGGCCAGAAGCCGCAGGCGGAAAGACAAAACCTGCCCCAGACGGGCTTATAGAGGCTTTAAGGCGGATAAACATCCTCGCTTCTGAAAGCGGGCGCAAATATTCAGCGCGGGACGCTCTCATGACAGGAGACTCCCCGCAGGACGTGCTTGCGGGAAAAAACTTCGGCTGCGAAACCTGCGCTGTGCTTAAAGGCTACACCGCGCCTTCAACTCTTTTTGAAGCGGGCGCTGACTTTTATGTAAACCTTGCAGGCGATTTAGGGAATATCTTTGCGTGAGCGCAAAACCTTAGAAATAAGCCCGTATTCAAGCGCCTCTTCCGCGTTCATCCAGAAGTCCCTGTCCGTGTCCTTGGCAACCTTTTCTGCGGGGCGCCCCGTTTCTTCTGCAATCAGCTCGTTAATGCCTGAACGTATCTTTTCGATTTCGCGGGCGTGTATTTCAATTTCCGTTGCAACGCCCTTAATCCCTGAAAGAGGCTGATGAATAAGGTAGCGGCTGTTCGGAAGTCCGAAGCGCCTTTCCTTTGGCGTTGCAAGAAGAACTATTGCCGCCGCGCTTGCAACAAGCCCCATCCCGATTGCGGTAACGGGCGCGTTAATAAAGCGGATAACGTCAAAGATTGCAAACCCCGCGTCAACGTCCCCGCCGGGAGAGTTTATATAGAGGCGCACCGGCTCTGACGATTCCGCCTCCATTACAAAAAGCTGCTGAACAATTTTATCAGAAAGGTCTTTGTTGATTTCGCCCGACAGCAAAATCTGCCTTGTTTTAAGGAATTTCCCCGCAAAAAGGTCGGACTGCTTTGCCTCTTTCTGCGGCGTTTCTTCGCGCTCTTCTTCGCCGTCAAAGTAAATCATGCTCTTAAATATACCGAAAAAGCCTTCCGCATTCAACCGTCAGGCAGTTTCTAGTGGTCTAGTGAACTACTAGACTAGTGAACTAGACAACTAGCAAACTAAATTACGATCGTAATTCACACGCGGTTTCGCGCAAATGCTGCCCGGCTAAATTCTAGGCTCTTGCCCCCAGCCGCCGGACGCTCAAGCGCCTCTTTTTCCTTTTCTGGGAGGCATCTCTCGGCTCTTTTGCCTTGCCTTGCCGCCTTTTGCTGTCGCTTAGTATCAGCGAGGCCGCCACCGACGAAATGACGCAGGCAACGAGTATGATGGCAAGGGGTGCGTAGCCCGTCCAGCTGCCCATAGGAAGCGGAATGTTCATGCCGAAAAAGCTCGTAATCATTGTCGGAATCATCAGCACGAGTGATATGACGGTGAGCTTTCTCATCACTATGCTCAAGTTATTGGAAATGACAGAGGCAAACGCGTCCATTGTGCCCGACATTGTGTTTGTGTAAATGTCCGCCATTTCTATTGCCTGCCGGTTGTCAATGCCTAAGTCTTCAAGCCATTCGCGGTCCTGCTCGTCCATCTGGATAAGGCGCGTTTTCATCAGCTTTTCAAACAAGAGCTGGTTGCTTTTAAGCGATGTTGTAAAGTACACAAGGGACTTTTCAAGATTGAGAAGCTGCAAGAGCTCCGAGTTCCGCACCGATTTTTCAAGCGCCGTTTGCAGGGTGTTCGCGCTCCTGTTTATAGCTTTAAGGTAGCGCAGAAAAATAAGGTCAGCGCGCGCAAGCACCATCACCACAAAAGAGGGAAGGTCCGCAAGCGAGAGGTTTTTCACGCGGTTTGCCGCCATGTCGTGCAAAACCTCGCAGTCCGTCCAGCAGATTGTGATAACCTTATCCGGGTAAAGGATAATTCCAAGCGGGGCTGTAAGATAGCTTGGCTCATTTTCCGCTGAAAAGAGCGGAAGGCGCACAATCATTATGACATAGCCGTCTTCCCAGTCAAGGCGCGACTGCTCATCTTGGTCCAGAATGTCAACGATGGTTTCTGTCTGTATTTTGTAGACTGTTTCCAGGGTTTTTATGTCTTCCCGCGTTACGTTGCGGGCATCTACCCAGACAGGGGAATCCGCCCGGGAACCTTCTGCAAGTTTTCCGTTTTCCTGTTTCCAAATTTTAATCATCTCCCTAAAATTCCTTAAAGTCCGTAAAATGGTTGGGATAAAGCCATTCTGCGGACATTTTAGGGGGAAGGCTTTAGGAACGGCAAAAGGAGTTTCGCACGGCTTCCCGCATTCCGCAATGGCTTATCGCTGGATTAGCGTCTTCTCTGCGCTTACTGCCGCCAGGGTCAGCGTCCACTTAAAGCCTCCTTGTTTTAGAATAGCGGGTTTTTAGCCTTGTGCATAAAACAGCGACAACAAGTATACCCTAAAAAGCGGTTTGGCGCAAGCAAAAAATTGCTTATCTCTTGACACTCTCTGTTCTTTTTTACATTATACGGACATAGCATGGAACATATTTCGCTTGACCGCTCTTACCTTGAAACGCTTACCACAGATGATCTTGTTCGCTTGGGTGATGAGTTTGGGGTTGACATTCCGCCCGCGCTTAACCGCCGCCTGATAATCGGCGAGCTTCTTGAAATTCAAGAAGACTTTTACGCAAGCGAGGCTTCTTCCGCTTCTGATGAGCCTTTTACGAATGACAGCGAGGAGGCTTTTCCTGAATCATACAACGAAACAAGGGTGAGCATTCTTTTAAGGGACCCAGGCTGGCTTTTTGTCTTTTGGGATTTTAGCGCGGCGGAGTTTTCAGCCTGCATGCAGAGGCGCGGCTTTGAAAGTTTCGGGCTGCGCGTTTCTTTTTTTGACGACGCCACCCTTACAAAGTCAAGGGATTCCTACAATATCGCGGTTTCTCCCTCCGACAGAAAGTGGTATATCCATATCCCAGAGCAAAATTGCTATTGCCGCGTAGACCTTCTGACAATGAATAATTTTGACAGGGACTTTGTCCTTGCCCAGTCCAACGTGCTTCCCGTTCCGCCCGCGACTGGAATAGAGATTCCCAAAAGCGGAAAGTCATATGACCCGCCCCTGCTTTCTCTTTCGGGGATTGAGGGGCTTAGAAGAAAATACTGGCGGAATCACAGGCAGTTATTTCTTTGAGGAGCGCCGTGAACGAAAAGAAGTTCGTTTTTGTGCTTGATGCCCACCTTCCATACGTGCGCAACGCCGATATTCCGGGAACCGTTGAGGAGTCGTGGTTTTTTAACGCGCTGACCTTTACCTATCTTCCGCTTTTGCGTTCCTTTGCCGCAATGGAAAGCGATGGCGTGCCTTTCCGCATTGCGATTGCCTTTTCGCCTGTGCTTGCCGAAATGCTCGCCGACCCCCTTATGCAAAACCGCTATGCCACTCATCTTGAAAGGTCTATTCGCTACGCAAAAAAACTTCTTTCCGGGAATGAAATAGCTGGCTTAAAGCGCAAGACGCTTGAAAATCACTTTGACCTTTTATGCAAAAACATAAGCGACTTTACAGGCGCTTGCGAAAAAAACATTCTTAAAAGGTTTGATTATTTTGCGCAACGCGGTTATGTTGAGCTTCTGGCTGCCCCCGCTGCCCCCTGCTTTTTCCCTTTTTATCAAGATATGCCCGAAGCCATTAACGCCCAGATTGAAACAGGGCTTATGGCTCACCGCGTGCATTTTGACTCGATTCCTGACGGCTTTTGGCTTCCCGCGCTTGGCTGGTTTCCAGGTCTTGAAAAGACGCTCAAAGCCTACGGAATGCACTATAGCGTGGTGGAAAACACCGCGATTCTTTTCTCTGAAGCGCCGCCTTCAGCCGGCGTGTTTGCCCCCGCCGTTTGCAAAAACGGCTTTACCGTTTTTCCGCGCGATTCTTTCGCTTCCGCGGAAATTACCGGAAGCGAAGGCGGATTTTGCCGCAATCCTGTATATCTCGACACAGACCACGATATAGGCTTTACACTTGGCGGTGGGGAACTTGCCCCGCTTTTTGACGCTGCGCTTGGAAGACGGGTAACGGGCTTTCGCTTTTTTTCGCGCGGAGCTGCCGCAAAAGAGGGTTCAGCCGCTCAAAATGCTTTAGATGAAGATGAAGGGCTCTATAACCCCGACATTGCCGCGCTCCAAGTGGAAGCTGACGCAAAAGCGTTTCTTGACAAGAGCCGCAAAATGCTTTCTGAAGCGTCTGCCCTTCTTGAAGGCGCTCCCGTATGCAGAACCTGCGCCTTTCCCGCTTCTCTTTTCGGCGGCGACTGGTTTGAAGGCGTGGCTTGGCTTGAAAAGGCTTTTAGGCTTGCAGCTTCTATGGACGATATTTCATTTGCCTGCCCTTCTTCTTTGACCAGAAAGCCTTTTGTAGAAAAAGAGAGGGCAAAGCCTGTTTCTCCTGTTTTTTCCTCTTGGCTTGAAGGCGGGTACGCCGATGAGCTTTTGAACAACTCAAACGACTGGACTTACCCTTACATCAAAAAAGCTTCCGCTCGCATGGTGGACCTTGCAGGCCGATTCCCCAATGACAGCCGCGTGAGCGAGCGCATTCTTAATGCCGCCGCGCGCGAAATTCTTCTTGCCCAGTCGGTTGACTGGCCTATTCTAATGAACGACCCCGTTACCTTTGAGTATGCCCGCGCGCGTTTTGAAGAATGCATAAAGGCGTTTACCACTGTCTATGAATCTCTTGGCTCCAACGATGTAAGCACGGAATGGCTCACCGAAATGGAGAAAAGGCACCCCCTTTTCCCTTTTATGAATTATCACGTTTTCTGCCGCCGCAGGTAATTAAGCAAGCGCATTTAATTGAGGTACAGGGTTGCCGTGACGCTGCCAGAAAACTTTTTGCTGGCGTCAGTATGCGCAGAGAGCTCCGCGGACAGGTCTATCTTCATTGATTTGACGCTAATGCGGTCAGCGTAAAAAACTGTCGCCGTGTATTCGCGTTCATCATCTGTGTCTTCTTTTTCCATTTCGCCCTCTATGCCTAGCTCGCGGTGAAGCGTAAAGCGGTATTTGACTTGGGCTGAAAGGCTTTCGGTTTCGGTTTCCTCAAAGTCCCAAGGGAAGGCGGCCTTTGCTGTCGCGCTTATCACCAGCTTTCTAGAAAGGAGGGCGGAACTCTTAAAAGAGGCTTCAAACTGGATTTTTTCGCTTGTAGCCTTTTCTCTTGCCGTGAAAGACGTTGTTAGCGTAGAAAGGGTGATAAAGCTTCCGGCAAACCAATAGCTGCTGTCGGCATCAGTAACTTTCTCCCCTGTTTTGAGGGCAATGTAAGCCTGCCCGCCCGCTGCAATCCTAAACCAGCGCTTTTTTTGGAATGTCCAAGTAAAGTAAGGGGAAATGCCCGCCTTTTCTAGCATTGTCGGTCTGGTGCCCGAAAGCGGCAGGTATTCCCTGTCTGTTAGGGAGTAGAAAACGGAAAGCCTTCCGTGCTTGCCGTAGAAAGCCGCGTCCGCCGCGATTCTCCCTGAATCGGGACGAAGCGCGCCATCGGAGGCTGCAATAAAGAGGGAAAAGCTCGTGTGCTTTGTCTTGAGCGCAATCTCCCCGCCCGCGTAGATGTTCTCCGATTCGTTGTCCCTGTGCGTCAGCGCGGGAAACCAAGAAGTCGCTTCTTTTTCCTGAAAAAAGCCCTTGCCGCCAAATGCCATAACGGAAAGAGTTGTGCCTGCCGCGGCTGCGGGCGGGCTTCCAACCCAGCCCGCCGTAAACCACAAGGCTTCGGGGTCGCCTTCGGTGTTGTCCGCGTAAACGGCGGCGCGCCAGTTGCCTGCAAAAAGCTCTGCCGCGATTGTTTTTTTGTCTGACGCGGTACTCTGCCCAAAAAAGCGCGAGCGCGTGGGCTTAACGGGGTAATACACTGTTGAGCTGCTTGTTGACGGCGCGTTCCTGATGCGCGAGGCAAGCCCGCTAGATGACACGGAGCCGTAAAAGAAATCAATGGAAAGATTTCCGCTTTTGAATGGAGAGACACCTGCGCGGAATGAAGTGAACTCTAAAGCCTCGCCTTCGGGCTTTTTGGCGTAAAAGGAGGCGCGAAACCCGTCCGACCCTGCCTTTAGCCTGAAAGTGTCAGCGGAGGAGGTTTTTTCCCCCGTGATAAAGTTTGCCTTATAGCGGATTTCCGCGTATGGATTGTCCTGAAACGCGAGAGCGGGAAAGGTTATTTTCTTTGCGCCCTCTTCGGGTGCAGCGCAGGCAAAGCATAAAAACAACAAAGGCATGAAGCGCACCTTCATGCCTTTTATATACGCAGGTTATGGGAAAGTGGATGGGGTTTTAGCTTACAGCTAATAGCTACCACATCTTAGCTATTAGCTCCTCGACGGTACAGACATCGTAAATAGCTTATTTACAAAACGTCAGTAGTGTATTTACAAAATGTCAGCAGTAAGCTGACGATCGCGCAGCGTAGCTTCTAGCGCATCGCTCCTCGCCAATGGGGGCTTTTGACACTTACATCACAGCTAATAGCTACCGCTGTGCCGTCACCCTTGACACATAGCTTCCTGAAAACTCAGGGGTTTCGGCTATAGTGCCAAGCCAGTAGTCCGCTTCTTCCTTGTCAGCGTAAGGTCCTACGCGCACGCGGTAAGTTTGCGTCCCGTTAATTTCTTTTGTAAAGATTTCAGCGTTCAAATACCGCTCTGTAAGCATTTTTCGTGCGCTTTCTGCGTTAAGCTTGCTTGAAAAAGAGCCTGTCTGAATCCAGTATTCAACAACGGTTTGCTTTGCGGGCTCGCTGGAGGCGGGCTTGTTCTGCACGACCGCCGTTTGCCGGGGCTCTGCCTGCGCTGGCGTTTCGTTCGCTCTGCTGGCTGTTGCTTGCGCGCTTTCCGCCGGCTGTTCATTCTGCACCGGTGCCGCGGCAACTGCGGCGGGCGCGGTTATTGCGCTTTGCCTTATCGCAGTGTCTCCTCCCTGCGTTTCGGGCAAAGCCGTCTGCCCGCGCGAGGCAAGGTCGCGCACGTTAATCGTCTCTGCAATCGCGCTTCCGTTTGCAACATAAGCCGAATTAATGGAAGTGAGGCTTTCGGCTTCTGGCGCGGGCACAATTTCCGTGTCAAGGCCGGGCGTAATTTCAGGGTTCATTACCCAAGAATCAGGGTCTACCGCAACGGCAGAATTGCTGTCCGCAACGTTTCTCCGCGCGATTTCGGCGGCTTGGCCTGGAATAACGGCAGATGCCGTCTGTCGCCCTGTTTCCGCGGTTCTGGGCGGCGAGTAAATAACCAGCGCGAAGCCGAAAATGACAAGCACAAAAACGCTTACAGCCGCGACAATCCAGAGTATTTTTTTCTGTTCCATAAAATAAACCTCGTCTGTCCTTTGCATCCCTAAAAGCGGGCTTAAACCGCGGGGCTTCCGCCAAGGTTTTCCGTGACGACTCCTTTTGCGCGGAGAGTAGCTTCAAGCCCCTTTTTTAGGGAAGCTCTTCCCGCCGTATTCCTTACTTTGACAATATCGGCATTTTTTATTGTCTTTTGAGAAAAGAGGCCTTTTTGGGAGGAAAATCTTTGCAGAATCTGGCGGAATGAAAGCCCGTCCCGCTTTCTCGCGCGGAAAAGCCTTATGGCTGCGGGTGCCGTTATTATAATGACAAAATCGCAGAGTTCCGCGGCTTTTGACTTAAAAAGAAGTGGAGCGTTGATTACAGTGTGCGCGGCTTTATTTTCTTCCGCGAATCTAATGAGAATTTCGTTAATCTTGGGGAAGAGGATAGCCTCTTGCCTTGCGAGAAGCTCTTTGTCGGGGAACAAAAGCCTTCCCAGAGCGCGGCGGTTTATGCTGCCGTCGCTATTCTTTATTTCAATGCCGCGCTCAAGCCCAAGAGCTTCAAACTCCGCAAGCACTTTATCACGGCATTCTTCAAGCGCCTGATGAGCCGCGGCATCCGCGTCAATTACGGCAAAGCCCTTTTCAGCAAGTATTTCAGCTGCCGCGTTCTTGCCGGCGCACATTTTGCCTGTAAGCCCTATTACGAGCCGCCTGCCCGCCAAGCTAGACTCGCTATCTTTCAATGAAAATCACCCCAACAAGGACCTGACTCAACGCTTACTTTTAACGGCACTTTAAGCGCAACTACGGATTCCATAACCTTTTTTGCAAGCGCGCCTGTTTCTTCGGCTTCTTCGGCGGGCGTTTCAAAGATAAGCTCGTCATGCACTTGAAGAAGCATTTTCCCCGAAAGCCCGTTTTCCGCCAGCGCCGCCTTCATTTTAAGCATCGCCGTTTTGACAATGTCCGCGGCAGAGCCCTGAATAGGCGTGTTTACCGCAACGCGCTCGGCGGTTGCCCTTTCTGAGCGGTTTGCGCTTTTTATTCCGCGTATGTACCTGCGCCTTCCCATAAGGGTTTCAACCCAGCCTTGCCGCGCGGCTTTTTCTTTCGCTCCTTGTATAAAATCCGCAACGCCGGAATAAGTCGCAAAGTAAGCGTTAATGAAAGACGCGGCTTGGCTTCTTGGAATGCGCAGGCGGTTCGCAAGGCGGAAAGAGCTCATGCCGTACATTACGCCAAAATTGATTGTCTTTGCCGTCCTCCGCATTTCAGGCGTAACGCTTTCAGGGGCGCAGCCGAAAATGAGCGCAGCTGTCCGCGTGTGCACGTCAACGCCCGAAAGAAACGCCTGCACAAGGTTCTTGTCGCCCGAAAAATGCGCAAGAAGCGTAAGCTCAATTTGCGAATAGTCAGCGGAAACAAGCGCCCTCCCCGCAGGCGCGTTGAACGCACGGCGGATTTGCCTGCCGGTTTCCTCGCGCACGGGGATATTCTGGAGATTGGGGTCTCGGCTTGAAAGGCGTCCCGTCGCGGTTCCTGTCTGTATAAAGCTAGTGTGAATTCTTCCAGCGGCATCCGCCATGTCGGGGAGGGCATCGGCGTAGCCTGACTTTAACTTTGAAAGCACCCTGTAATCAAGAATGAGCGCAGGAAGCGGGTCGTCCATAATGAGGCTTTCAAGGACAGTGTTGTCTGTGGAATAGCCGCTTTTAGTTTTCCTGCCCGGAAGAAGGCCGCGCTCTGCAAAGAGCACTTCCTGAAGCTGCTTTGGCGATGAAATGTTAAACTCGTGCCCCGCAATCGCGAAAATTTCTTTTTCACAAGCCACAATCTGTGCGCCTAGCGTTTGCGCAAAGCTCGTCAGCCGCTCCTTATCAACAGCAATGCCCTCCATTTCCATTTCGGCCAAGACGGGCACAAGCGGCATTTCAATTTCAGTAAAAACGCGCTCTGCATTCCACTCTTTAATCTTAGGCGAAAGAAACTCGTAAAGGCGAAAGGTAAAGTCAGCGTCCTCCGCCGCGTACTTTTGCGCTTTTTCAAGCGGCACGTCGGCGAATGTTTGGCTTTTAGGCACAAGCTCGGAAAACTCAATGCCCTTGAGACCCAGAAGGCTTTCCGCAAGGTATTCAAGCGAAAAGGAAGGATAATCGGGGTCAATAATCCACGCGGCAATCATTGTGTCAAAAAGAGAGCAAACAGGAGCGGCGGCACCAGCCGTTTTCATTACCTCAAGGTCAAACTTGCCGTTGTGCGTGATTAAAAGAAAATCCTTGTTTAAGAAAAGCCTTTCAAGCTGCGCAAGCGCGTCCCTTTTGGGAATAAGGGACTTGCCGCCTTCCTGCAAAAGCTCATCCGCGGGTCCTTCAAGCGGAATGTAAAAGCCTGTGCCCGCCTCAATAGAAAGCGAAAAACCCACGAGCCGGCACTTGAGCGTGTCAAGGCCTGTTGTTTCGGTGTCAAATGCCGCAAAGCCCTTTTCAAGCGCCCTGTCGATTAAAGAGATGAGTTCTTCTATTGAATAGATAGCAGAATAGCGCCCGCTGTTTTGTTTAACCTCGTCTTGCGAAAAGATAAGGCCTGTAAAAGGCGGCTCGCAAAACTCGCCATTGCCTTCTGTATCTGCTTGCTTGCCGCTGCCTTGTCGGACAGAAACCCCTCTTGCTTTCATGGCAGCGACCGCCTCTTTCCCCGCGAAGCTTTCAGCGATTTTGGGCATTCCGTGTCGCAAAAGGATTTCTGCGGCGGCGTTGCTGTTTAGGCTTTCGCAAGAAAAAGCGGTTAAATCATCGGGCAGGGGTACTTCGCGAGAAAGGGTTATAAGCCGTCTTGAAAAAAACGCGCTTTCTTTGCCTTCGCGCAAGCGTTTGCCTGCCGCGCCCGGAATGCTTTCTGCAGCGGCGTAAATGCCTTCAAGCGAGCCGTGCTCGTTTAGGAGCTTCGCCGCCGTTACCGCGCCAATGCCTGCAACGCCCGGCACGTTGTCTGACCTGTCCCCCGTAAGCGAGAGGAAGTCAAGCATTTGGGAAGGCTTTACGCCCCACTTCTTCTGCACGGTCTCTTCTGTTACGGTATCCCAGCCGCCCATCTTTGAAGGCTCCATAATCGAAACAAGCCCGCCTGCAAGCTGCACAAGGTCCTTGTCGCTTGAAAGGATTACGCAGGGGCGGCCTTCAGAGGAGCACTTTGCGGCAAGGGAAGCGATTGCGTCATCGGCTTCAAAGCCGTCCTGCCGAACAATTGCAATTCCAAGAGCGGCTAAAATCTCTTCTATTATAGGTATTTGCGCGTGGAGGTCTTCAGGTGTTTTGGGGCGAGTTGCCTTGTATTCGGGGTAGATTTCTTGCCGGAATGTAGGCCCGCGCGAGTCGAACGCGGCTGCAAAGAGCTTTGGGCTTTCTTTTTTGAGTACCGCGTGCAGGCTGCGGAAAAAGCCAAACGCGGCAGAAACGTTTTCTCCCGCGGAATTGACAAGCGGCCTTGCGCCGAAAGCATAGTAGGAGCGGTAAATAAGCCCATAGGAGTCAAGCACAAAAAGAGCGTCTTTCATTTGGGGAATTATAGCACGGATTAGCCGGTAGTTGGTAGTTGGTGGTCTAGTGGACTAGTTGCCTAGTAAACTAGTTGACTAGTATCTTAGTGGTCTAGTGGCTGGGGAGGAGCAGGTAGTCTTAGCAAGCGCAAGCAGAAGGCTTCTTGCTCCGCCCCAGAGACTAAGAAACTAGAAAACTAGGCAACTAGTAAACTAACTACAACTTAAACCGCGATGTTATCCCCACCAGCACGTCAATAGCTTCCTTGTTAGAGCCGGTGTTGCGCACAATCTCCTCGACAGCGGCGCTTATCGCCTCGGCGGCCT
>CAZDXD010000018.1:0-16948 GCA_964509415.1 uncultured Treponemataceae bacterium | reverse complement strand
ATTTATTCAGAGTAAATAAGCTATTTAGTCGAACTAAATAGGCTATTTACTTCGCGTCAGCCGTCGATTTGCGGATTGCAGGTCGCCGATTTACAAAATGTCAGGAAGTGAGTCGGCAGTCGACAGTCCGCCCGCCGCTTGCAGTTGCCCCCTATTCTACTTGCTCCACCGCCATATACTGCCGATTGCCGACTCTTTTAACTAAAGCTCTAAATATGAGCCTACGAGGAGAGCGAAAATGCTTCAAGTTTCAATTTCTGACTTCAAGGCTGATGTTGCCAAATACGTTAGCCTAGCGGCAGAGAACGATATATGCATTACAGAAAACGGAAAGCCAGCTGCAAAGCTTACCCGCCCCGACAAGGACAGGGTTGCCGCAGCAATGGCGCTTTTTGACATTCTTCCTGCAGGAACAGATTTAGATGCGGCTAAGGATGAGCGGTTTAAGTAATGCGGGCGGTCTTTGACACCAACGTGCTGCTCGACGCGATTATTGCGGGACGCGCGGACGGGGATATTGCCAAAAGTCTTCTTCTAAAGGCGGCGCACTCTGAGATTGACGCAATAATTACGGCGAACACCATAACGGACATTTATTATGTTGCTAAAAAGGCGGCAGGCGATGCAATAGCGAGGGAAGCCATTGCCAACATTATGAACGTTTTTTGTGTTGTTCCTGTAGCTAAGGAAGATTGCGCTAATGCGCTTAGCTCTCCCTATGAAAGATTTTGAAGATGCGCTCATCGCAGTTTGCGCCAAGCGGGAAGGCTCCGATTGCATCGTTTCGCGCGACAAGGACTTTTTAGCTTCAAGCGCATCGCCTGTTTCTGTCATCACGCCTGATGCGCTGCTCGACCTTGTTGAACAATAAGCCCTCCCCATACGCTACTAGCTAATAGCTACAAGCTAACCGCTAAACTCCCCTTGCCCGACGCCATATACTGCCGACTGGCTATTGACATATTTTCCATATTTGTCAAAAAAGTACTTGATACATTCTTAACAATGTTGTAACTTTCTTGCATGAAACAACTTAGATTTTGCGCGGCGGCTCTCCTTGTCGCGCTTGCCTCTAGCTCACCCCTAGCCGCCTTTTCTGAAGGCTGGACCATGTCAATTCACGCGAATGTAGGCGGGTCGTTGACGCTTCCTTCAATTTCTGCAAGCGACAGCGCACAGCTCGCTATAGACTCAATGACAGGAATGTTGGGCTTTGTGGCAGGCGGCGAGCTTGAGGTTGGCTACATTTGGAGCACATCTAAAGCGTTTGGCTTGCGCGAGGGGCACCCCTTTAGCGGCATTGGCGCTTTCTTTAATGTAGGCATTTCGCAAGGCTACACGGGGCAGGTCGCCACGTCAAATGTAGATGTAAACGGCGAGACCGTGTCAGTCGACGCTTACGTCAACATATACTACACGCCCGTAATTTCCGTAGGGGCTACGGGCAAGGCTTATTTCTTTAACAACAGGATGGCGGTAGGCTTAGGGCTTGGCGCTAAGATAATCTGCGACACCGCGCCGCAGTACGAGATATATTCAACACTTCCAGACGTTATCCCCGAAGAGGTTGGCACCATCATTGTGAGCGACTGGATGATGCGCAACATGAACCCCGCGATGTTCTATGTAAAGCCTTCTATAGAATACATTGTGCCAATTTTGCCCACACTGGAGCTAAACCTTGGCGGCTACTTTGAATTTAACGTTTACAAGCCAAAGTACATAACCATGCCAGATTCCGTGATGAAGTTGCTTCAAGTAGTTAACCCTAGCTTTGACACGACAACGCCGCTCAATTCCTACTACTTGAACGCCTTTGACTTTGGCATTGTTGCAGGACTGAACTTTAAGCTTTAGGGGGAAGAAGATTTATGAAAGACTTGCGATTGCGCCGCGCGGCTCAGGCGCTGTTTGCTGCCCTTGCGCTGCTTTTTGCCTTAACCGCCTGCGACCATGGGTGGATAGGAGACGCGCGCCTTGTAAACAGAAGGACTGGCACTACCGATGATGACAGCTCTAGCTCTGTGGGCGGTGCTGGTTCTGAGGCTGAGGGAGAAGAAAAGGAGCCAGAGGAAGGCGTTGGTTCTGGCGAGGGGGAAGGCGGCACGACAACTACGACAGACCCGTTTGAAATGGATGCCGAGTGGAACAGCATTAATTACGTGTTTGACGGCAACAAGTTTGATAACACTTGGGTTCTCAAAACGGCGAGCTTTGACTCAGACAATATCCCCACGTATGGTTTTAGCTCAGGCAGCTGGACGCTTAACAATAGCGATACCTGCGAGTACTACTACAGCGTTCCAAATGGGACGAACACGGCGCAAGGCTATAACATATCATCAATGAAGACTTACCAATACAAAGGGAAGAATCCTAAATACAGCTACAACAATGAAACGCGAATAGAGCGCTTCCGCTTTTATAGGATGACGGGATCAGCTGCAAGTCTCATGTCTTTAGATCAGTATCTGATTGCCGTTGACACATACTCAAAGTTTGTCTTTGCCTATGCGAAAGTAAGTTCAACGAAAACTATAAATCTCATCATTATAAAGATAGAATACCCCACTGGCTATACCGCTGTTGAGAGTTACGGGGATTACTATTTCTACCAATACGACCCGATAGGCTATGTGGAAGATGACGGCAATGTTGTCCTCTACCAGCAATACAAGGATGACATGGCGGCAGGAAATGATGGTCTAACCTATATGCCTTCAATCCACGAAGGTTACACTGAAATAGCAAAGCGCAACTCAAACGGAGAAGGCCGCTCGCCGTATTACCCGGGGTTGTATGAGTAGATAGTTGGCAGTCAATCCTGCGAGGCGATGCCCTTTAGGGCAAGCCTTGCAGAGCTTGCCGTCGGTGGCGGGCTTGTAGTTGGTAGTAGGTAATACGCCCTGCGAGCCGACGCGATAAGCGGGCTCGCAGAGCTTGCCGTTGGTGGCGGGCTTGTAGTTGGTAGAGCTGGGGTGAAGCAGGGCGAGTCTAGTCGGTGGCGGTTGCATCGCCGCGCATAAAAAAGCCTTCCGCCTGCCTGCCTAAAGGCAGAAACCGCAACGGAAGGCTTCCAGCATAAAAGCTGTAAAACGGCTTACTTCTTCTTTAGGTACTTGACGCTGTCAAGGGCAACAGCTGCGATGAGTACAAAGCCTTTGAATACAAACTGAAGGTTTGTGTCAATTCCAAGAAAGGTTAGGCAGTACGTCAAGCCGGTAAAGATAATGACACCTATTACCGCGCCGCCTATTTTTCCTATGCCGCCGATAAAGGAAATGCCGCCTACAACGCACGCGGCTATTGCATCCGTCTCGTAACCCTGCCCCGTGCCCGCGCTGGCATTTGCCCTGAACGCTTCGAGGAACGCGCCGCAGCCATAGAAAATGCCCGCCATAATAAACACGCCCATTGTTACGCGGAAAACGCTTATCCCGCTTACGGCAGCCGCTTCCGAGTTTCCTCCGACCGCGTACATGTTCTTTCCAAAGGTAGTCTTGTTCCAGATAAACCAGGCTACAATAATTGCAATGACAGCGGGAATAATTAGCTTAGGGAAGGTAAGTCCAGGCGCTATAACCCAGCGGCCGCCAATCGCGTTCCTTATCGAGCTGTCAATCGAGCCTACGGGCACGCCCGTCGTCCCGAAGAACAAAAGGCCGTAAATTATAAGCTGCGTTGAAAGCGTAGAAATAAACGGGTGAATTTTAAGCTTTGCGGTAAACACGCCAGAAAAAGAGGCAAACAAGACGCAAAGGCATATTGAAAGGCAAAGGGCTATGACAACTCGCGCTCCCATCGGTATGGCGCTAAAGTCCCAAGGGTCCGCGCCAAAAAAGCGCACAATGTTAGTGCCGGGGTGCAAAATGAGCCCCGTTGTAACCGAGCCTAAGGCTACCATGCGCCCTACGCTAAGGTCGGTGCCTGCAAGGAGGATAAGCCCCGCAACGCCTAGCGCGTAGAACATTCGGGTGGACGCCTGCTCCAGGATGGTAAGAATGTTGGGGATGGAAAGAAGCCTCCCCCTTCCCGTAAGAGGCGCGCTTATAAAGCAGATAATAAAGAAAACTAAAATTGCAAGGTAAAGGCCGTTCTGCAAAAAGAACTTGGAAGCCGTAAAGTTGTAAATGTAATCCCTGAAGCCTAGCCTTACGTCTTCAGAAAACTTTGTCTTTCCGTTGCGCAGCGATCGGTTAAGTTGCACGTGGTCCACGTAGGCCTGGTTTTTAGCCGCCTTGCAGCGGGAGACGGCGCTTTGGTAGCGCGACTTCGCGTCAAAAAGCGCGGACTCCATTTCGTACTTGCGGGCGGAAATATCAGCCTTTGCCGAGGCCGAATCCCTTGAAGAAGATGAAATCTTTGCAATTTCATCCGCAGCATCCGACTTAATCTTGGCAACGTCTGCCTTGTAGCCCGAATCAAGGCTAGAAATCAGCTCATCCTGCTCTGAGACAACGCGGGCAATGTAGTCTTTGGCTATTGCATTAGAGTAAGAGACAGCCTCTTTTTCAATGCGCTTCTCTTCCGCCTTGTTTTCTGCCGCAACCTGCCTCGCGGCTTCAATCTGCCTCCTCCTGTCACCAATGAGGGAGCGCCTCTCTTCCTCATTAAGGAGCTTGTTCTTTTTAGCCGCAAGGATTTCTTGCTGCATTGCAGTAATCTTGTTCACGCCGTCCTTTCGCAGCTCGGCTAGCTCGGAAGAATACTTTTGAACCTGCGGGTCCTCATCTAGGGATTTAATGTTTTCAAATTTTTCGCTCATCAATTTACCTCACAAATTTGCAGCCGCAAGGCGCAGCAGGGTTTCTTGGTTTGTTTCTTTTGTGTTTACAATGCCGGTAAGCTTGTGGTTGGACATTACAGCTATTCGGTTTGTAATGCCTAAAATTTCAGGCATTTCGCTTGAAACAACAATGATGGTTTTGCCTTCCTTTGCCATTTTGATTATAAGCTGGTAAATCTCGTACTTTGCGCCAACATCAATGCCGCGCGTGGGCTCGTCAAGAAGGAAAATTTCCGGCTGCCGCTCAAGCCACTTGCCGATAATCACTTTTTGCTGATTTCCGCCGCTTAAAGCGGTTATAAGCTCATCGATAGAAACGCACTTTGTGCGCATTATGCGTACTTCGCGGCTGGCAGCCTCTTCCATCTTTTTGTTTGAAAGAATGCCGCGCGTCTTGTAGCTCGACAGATTCGTAATAACAGTGTTAAACATTATCGTGTCCTTCCCGAACATTCCGTTAAGCTTTCTTTCCTCTGTTACAAACGCGAAGCCGTAATCCATCGCATCGCGGCTGCTGTTAAAGCGCAACTTTCTGCCATTGAGAATAATCTCGCCTGAAGCGATTGTCCGCACGCCAAAAAGCGCCTCCAAAAGCTCGCTTCGGCCAGCTCCCACAAGCCCGTAAAGGCCAAAAATCTCCCCCCTTTTGACTGTAAAGGAAATATCCTCAAGCACAGGGTCGTACTTTGTGGTCAGCTTGCGTATTTCAAAGTAGTCCTCGCCTGGCGCGTTGTCTACTTCAGGGTAGCGCTTGTCAAGCGAACGCCCGACCATAGCGGAGATAAGCTCGTTCATGCTTGTCTCCGCTATGGGCTTTGTCATGATCATCTTGCCGTCCCGCAACACCGACACGTCATCGCAGATGTCAAAAATCTCGTCCATCTTGTGCGAAATATAGACAAAGGATACGCCTTGCTCCCTTAAATCCCGCACAATCCTAAAAAGGCTCTGTATTTCGCGCTCGGTTAAGGAAGAAGTAGGCTCGTCCAAAACTATGATTTTCGCGTCGTAAGAGACCGCCTTTGCTATCTCTACCATTTGCCGCTGCGAAACAGACATTGTGCGCATTACGGTTTTGGGGTTTACGTTCATGTTGAGCGAGGCAAAAAGGTTAATGGTACTTTTAAGCATTTTAGCCTCGTCAATCACGCCAAAGTTGGTAGGGTAGCGGCCAAGAAAGAGGTTGTCGGTTACGGTCCTGTCTAGGCACTGGTTTAGCTCCTGGTGAACCATCGCGACGCCGCTTTCTAGGGCCTCTTTAGGGTTTTTAAAGTTGACAGGCTTGTTCATCAAGGAAATCTGCCCCTCGTCCCTAGAGTAAATCCCAAAGAGGCACTTCATCATTGTGGACTTGCCCGCGCCGTTCTCGCCCATTAGCCCCATGACGGAGCCTTGGCGGACAGCGAAGTCTATCCCGTCAAGCACCTTGTTTTTTGCAAATGACTTGGAAAGGTTTTTGATCTGCAAAACAGTTTCGCTCATCTACTTCTCCCATTAATCTGTAACGATTATACACCAATTGTTAAGATTTGTCAAAGAAATTTATGAAAAAAAAGCCCACATCCCTGCTAAAGGAATGTGGGCATTCAGCTTTACCGCTTTTTAAGGAGGATTAATCTTTAGTACCTAAGCCTGCCCGTGTAGTCGCTCGCAGAGTTAGTCCTCACCATGTTGATAGCATACGCGTCAAAGTTGTTCAGGTTGGTAAAGCGGTCAAGGGCGCTTGACTCATTCTGCCCGTCGCCCTGCACAACTGTAAGATCAATATTCATTAAAGGAGCATAGTACCTAAGCGCAGGAAGATAAGACGAAGAAAGGAAGTTGTCGCCTGCGTTGTAAATGGTAAGGAGAACCCTGCAGGTCGAGGCGCTAGAAGGAATCTGCTGGATTCCGGCATCGCGGCTGCCTTCCGTGTACTGCGTGTAGTTGGAAGCATTTACGCCCGCGTTCTGCGCCATGATAGCCTTTTCATCAGCGCGATACTCAACAGGAGCGCTAATCTGGTTGCCGTACTGGTCGGGCTCGGAGAAGCCCTTGGTGTAAACATCGGCGCCTTCAAGGCCGTCCATAAGGTTGCGGATTACCTGGAGAACGCCCGCGGCCTGCGCGTCAACGTTCTGCGAAACCGTTCCCGTGAGTGTGCCGCGCCCAATGGCGTCAACAGCGTCAGCGTTGGCATCATAGCCAAAAATCGGCACGCCCGCGGGATAGTTTGAAGCCTGGAGGCAGCCCATCGCCATGCCGTCGTTGTTGGAAACAACCATGTCAATGGCGTCTCCAAACTGCGTCGCCCAGTTGAGCATGGCATCTGTAGCGGCATTGGCGTTCCAGGTAGTGCCGTCCGTGCCTGTCATTGCAACAGCCTGAAGCTCTACAACGCGCATGGTCGTGCCGCCGACGTTAGCGGAGCCCTCCCTTACATCGCCGGCTGCCGTGCTTCCATTCCATGTGCCGAGGGCCTCGCGGATGCCCTGCGTACGCGCGTTGGAGTCATTGTGGCCAACATCGCCAATGCAAAGCACATACCCGATAATGCCGTCGCCGTTGCGGTCAAGGACAGCGGGGTCAGCAGAAGCAAGGTAGTCAACAATAAGTTGCCCCTGAACAGCACCGCCGCCTGCGGCATCAAAGCCCACATAATAGGTTTTGTCGTTCCATTCCATAGCCTCCATGTCGATAACGCCAGTTGTGGGGTCTGAAGGCTGCCTATTAAAGTAAATAAGCGGCTTTTCAGCATTGGCAACAGAGCTCCCGCTGTCGCTTGCCCTGTTGCATCCTGCAAGCCCGCCAAGAACGGCAAGAACCAAAAGGATTCCTACAATTTTTTTCATTTTTCTTTTCCTCCATATCTAAGAAAAATAAAACTCTAACTGATTATACAAATTTTTTTTGAAGTAAGTCAAACAAAATTTGACAGTGCTCTTTAATTTTTGCATTTCTTGATACAATTTTAACAGTTTGTAGCTATTAGCTAACCTACTATAACCGCCTTGCCCTTAATCTGCTTTTCGCGCGGGCTTTCAGCCGCAAAACCGAACGCGGCGGTGCCGTAAACGCCGTGAGTTTCCGGCACGCCAAATTCCGTTAAAACAGCGCGAACTCCCGCATCATCAAAGCAATGGTTTACCTGGTTAATCCACACACAGCCTAAGCCTAAAGCGCGGCAGGCAAGATAGATGTTTTCCATAGCGCAGGCATTATCTGCCGTGCTGAATTCGCTTGTCTTTTCGTTGGACGTAATGATGATGGCGGCTGGCTTGTACATATCGTAGTCTTCGCGACCAAGAACCTTGCCTACAGCGGCGCAAAGCTTAGCGATTTTCGCCTTATCAGTTACGGCGGTAAACTGCCAGCTCTGGCGACCTTGAGCGCTCGGCGCGGAAAGGGCGCAGTCAAGGATAGCCTGCACGTCTTTTTCGGAAACCGAGTCCGCGGTAAAAGCGCGGCAACTCCTTCTATCCCTTATAAAGGAAAGAAGCGCCTCTGACGAAACGGATTCATTTGCCATAAGAAATTCCCTCCTGATTGCTCTTGACTTGATGTAAAAGACTTGAACGATGCACGGCTACATTGTTTGTCTCAAGTTTATGCATGGATGCCCCGCATGTCAAGCCTTTGCCAAACAGCATTTTTACTCTTAAGCCCAAAAAACATATGCCGATATAATTATTACAGGTGCAAAACCTTGTGCCGTCCGGTGGCAGCTGACCGAACGGCATCCGCCTTCCAAACAGGAATGGTCAGGAGTCCGGTTAAATTGACAAGATCGGCAGGGATGCCGCGGCAGCGTAAGCCGCCGAAAATCGCCAAAGGAGTAGCAGTATGATCATCAATCACAACCTCAGCGCTATGTTCGCACAGAGAACCTTGGGTGAAACAAACCTTGGAACTACAAAGAACATAGAAAAACTTTCTTCCGGTATGCGGATAAACCGCGCGGGAGACGACGCGTCAGGGCTTGCAGTGTCCGAAAAGATGCGAAGCCAAATTCGCGGCTTGAATCAGGCGAATACCAACGCGCAGAATGGTATTTCGTTTATTCAGACAACGGAAGGGTACCTGCAGGAAACTCAGGATATTATCCACCGCATCCGCGAGCTTGCCATCCAGTCGTCTAACGGCATTTACACCGCAGAAGACCGTATGCAGATTCAAGTCGAAGTATCCCAGCTTGTAGCTGAAGTCGACAGAGTCGCAAGCCATGCGCAGTTTAACGGTATGAACCTGCTCACCGGAAGATTTGCTCGGGAAACCGGAGAAAACACAGTTACCGGGTCCATGTGGTTCCACATTGGAGCGAATATGGACCAGCGGATAAGGGCCTACATCGGCACAATGACCGCAGCGGCCCTTGGTCTGCGCAATCTTGGGGATGAATCGATTATGTCGCTTTCTGACCCTGACAGCGCGAACCGCGCAATCGGAACTCTTGACCAGGCCACAAAGATTATCAACAAGCAGCGTGCGGATTTGGGCGCTTATCAAAACCGCCTCGAATTCACAATGCGCGGCTTGCAAATCGGCGCCGAAAATCTCCAAGCTGCGGAGTCGCGCATCAGGGATACGGACATGGCAAAGGAAATGGTCGACTTCACAAAGAACCAGATTCTTACGCAGTCCGGCACCGCGATGCTGGCGCAGGCCAACCAGACCACGCAAAGCGTGTTAAGTCTTCTTCAATAACAGAAGGCTCCTGTAATAGGCGGTTGCCCGCTTCAGCATGGAATTTCCTTCAAGCTGAAGCGGGCTTTTTTTATGCATTGAGGACTTAAGATCTGGCAGGACGGCAAAAAAAAGGATATAAAAGAGGTATGGATATACAGAAAATCACCGACGCAATTCTTGCCTCGTATTCCGCTTACGGAGGGACCAATCCTGCGCCTGGCGACAGCTTTCCTGACAGGGAGAACGTGGTTTCCCTTTTGCAGGATATTCTCTCTCTTATTTTTCACGGATTCAGAACCGCAGAGCCCGCGGAACAGGAAATGCTTCGCTGGATAACGGGCGAGAAAATCAACAGGATTATCGCGGGACTGACCAGCGAAATCCAGAAAGTCATGCTGTTTTTATGCAAAAGCGAAAAAACCGCTTGCATTCATTTCGCGGAAGGGGTAGCGCTGGCTCTTGCCGAAGAAATCCCCGAAATCAGACGGAAGGTCTGCCTTGATGCAAAAGCCGCGCTTGAAGGCGACCCCGCTGCAAAGAGCCTTGAAGAAGTTATTCTCTCTTACCCCGGCCTTGAGGCAGTGGTTGTCTACAGGGTCGCGCACTTTTTGCACAAAAGCGGCGTGCCGATAATTCCCCGCATTATGAGCGAGCACGTTCACGGAAAAACGGGCATTGACATTCACCCGGGAGCGGAAATCGGGGAGTCGTTTTTTATTGACCACGGAACGGGCGTTGTTATTGGAGAAACCTGCGTAATCGGGAACAATGTAAAGATATACCAAGGGGTAACGCTCGGCGCGCTTAGCATCAGAAAATCGCTCGCGGACAAAAAGCGCCACCCGACAATCGAAGATGACGTTACAATTTACGCAAATGCCACGATTCTCGGCGGAAAAACCGTAATCGGAAAAGGAAGCATAATCGGAGGAAACACCTGGATAACAAAACCGGTTCCGCCAGGAAGCACCGTATACAATCAAAGCTCTTAAAGCCCGCCGATATCCTTATTCTGTTGCTGGCAGTCGCGGCTGTTCTTCTTGTAACACTGCCCGGCAAAAAAAGCGAGAGCGCGCTTTCAGTTGAGGTGCAGGGACCTTCCGCAGATGGACGGCGATACCTAGTGGCATATCCGCTTGGCGAAAACAGAACTTTTTCCGTAGAAGGGCGGGAAGGCGAAATTATCATTGAAATAGCGGATGACAGCACTTATGTCGTTTCCTCGACGTGCAAAAACAAGGTCTGCGTGCTCTCCCCTCCTCTAAGGAGCGAAGGCGAATGGATAGCCTGTATCCCCAACGAGGTGATAATAAGGATTGCCGGAAGCAGCGCGAAAGAAAGCGGCGCTAGAGGGCTGGACGCGGTTGTTTACTGACTTTCGCTTTTTTCAGGCTTTTGGGGCTCGCTTTCAGGCGGCACCTTGCCTTTTGCGGAGAAACTTTTCCCAGAAGCCGGATAAACCCTGCTAAAAATCAATGCCCAGAGTACCGCCGCAAGAACCAAAACTGCAGCCGTGTAAACGACTACCGAAAAAAGAGTGCCTGTGCCTGCGGTAAAATTGTAAAAGCCGTGAACAACTATAGCCGCGATGCAGGGCAAAATATAACCAGCAATGTGTCTTTTTCCGAAAAACGAAGCGGAAGCCGAAATAAGCAGCGCCACAGGATGGAGAATGTGCGCTGTAAACATTCTGGTAACGGCGGCGCCGGGCAGGTAAAAAATCCCCGCCAACGTTTCAAACGAGGCAAAAAGGGAGCCTGACAAAATCGCAAAGTAGAACGCGACAGACTCCGAAATGCCGTAAAGCTCCCTGCTGTCAAAAAATACCCTTCTAAGCGCAAAAAAGAAAAAAAGAGCCTTAAAGAGTTCTTCTATCAAGCCCGCCTGCACAAAGGAATGGAGGACGAGCGCGGGCATTCCGCTTGAAAAGACAACAAATTCCGAAAAAAAAGGCTGGGTTAAAGCCTGAATGACCGAAGCCGCAACCACGGAAAGAAGGGAGAAAATCAGAAACATCGGAATGTATTTTGCCATTTCCCTGCGGAAAAGCGCGGCGTAAAGCACCCAGACAACAGGAAAGGCAAAGCATAAAAGCACTGTAAAAAGCATAGGGCAAATAATAGCATATTTAGCGCCCTTTCTGAATAGAAGAAAAGCGGATATACTCTTAGCTTCTATGGCGGAGCAAAAAATTATAACGCTGATTGGAATGAAGCACTGCGGGAAAACTTCCGCAGGAGAAATTCTTGCAAAGAAACTCGCACTCCCCTTTGCCGACACGGACGCGCTCATTAAAGACACCGCGGGCAAAACCGCGCGGGAGCTTTTTCTTGAAGGCGGCACCGCTCTAATGGCAAAAGCGGAAGAAGAAGCCTGCACGGAAGCCTTAAAGCGCTCCGAAGGCGGCGGCATTGTAATTTCAACGGGCGGCGCATTCTGCGAAAACGGCCGCGCGGTTGCTTTGCTGCGCCCAATGAGCATATTCTGCCTGATAGAAGCTGACTTTGATGTTCTCTACAGGCGCATCTTAAAAAGCGCCGAAGAAGAAGGCGAAATGCCCGCCTTTCTGCGTGGGGAAAACCCAAAAGAGCAGTTTTATTCTATATATAAAGAACGCATGGAAAAATATCGGCAAATGGCGGACATTACCGTTAAAAGCAGTGAAGAATCCGCGCCGGAAGAAACAGCGGATGCCATAATAAGGCAACTTGCCCTCCGCGCTGCAAGTCCGCGCAAATAAGCCTTAATCCCCTAGGCACATGCCAAGAGCGCGCGCGGTAGAAAGCATGCTGTGGTCAAGGGGCACCTGCTTTACTTGGTGCGCTACTTCTTCAAGAGGCACGCCGACAAGCGCGTCCTTTTGAAGGGCGACCATCTTTCCGTATTCGCCGCGGGCGAGCATATGCGCCGCCTCCGTGCCGAACTGCGAAGCGAGGATTCTGTCGTAGGCTACAGGCGTGCCGCCGCGCTGAAGATAGCCAAGCACAGTCACGCGGGCTTCAAGCCCCAGCGCCTCTTCAATCTCGGAGGCAACCCTGTAGCCAATTGACGCTGACATCTCCTTTCGCTTCTGTTTGAATGCCTTTTTCTCCAGCTTTGCTTCGTCTACGGAAAGGGCGCCTTCTGCCACAACGATAATAGAAAACGTTTTTCCGCTGGCGGCGCGGTTTTCAAGGGTGTTCAAAACACTTGCAATGTCGTATGGAATTTCGGGGATTAAAACAACATCGCCGCCGCCCGCAATGCCGGAATACAGGGCAAGCCAGCCCGCCTTGTGTCCCATCACTTCAATCACCATAACCCTGTTGTGGCTTGAGGCAGTGGAATGCAGCCTGTCTATGCCATCGGTCGCGACATCAAGGGCGGTGTGGAACCCGAATGTCATGTCGGTTTTCACAATGTCGTTGTCGATTGTCTTTGGAACGCCTATAACGTTCAAGCCCTCGGCGGCTAAAAGGGAGGCAGTGGTGTGCGTTCCGTTCCCGCCAAGAACCACAAGGCATTCAAGGCCCAGCCTCTTGTAGTTGCGCTTAATGCTTTCAACGGCGCTCGGCGCTCCGCCGTCCTGCCAGGTTTTGTCCTTAAAGGGCTTTTCGCGCGAAGTTCCCAAAAACGTGCCGCCGAGCGTGAGAATGCCTGACAGGTCAGCGGAAGAAAGCTGCCTCGATCGCCCTTCCCTAAGCCCGCGATAGCCGTACTCAAAGCCGATAGCCTCCATCCCGTAAACATCGATGGCAGTCCTTGCAACGGCCCTTATCGCCGCGTTAAGGCCCGGCGCGTCCCCGCCCGAAGTTAAAATCCCGAATCTTCTAACGGATTTTGCCTGCACAAATAGCCTCCTTGCCGCGGTGTTCCTAGCACCTGCAAAGCCAGTATAAACGCAGAATCCGCAAAAGTATAGCGTATTCTAAGGTGAGGCAAGCAGGAGGTTAGTGGACTAGTGGCTGGGGTAGAACAGGTAGCTTTTAGCAAGCACAAGCAGAAGGCTTCTTGCTTTGCCCTAGACAACTAGACAACTAGCAAACTAAGCACAGCTACTGCCTTAGCTTTTCAATCTCGTCCCAGTGAAAATCAAGGTCCATAAACTCAACAGGGGGCTTTCGCTGCGGGCGGCGCTTTAAGTTGTGCTCGGCAATTTCAGCATCCATGTCGCTTATTTTAGAGCGCGCAAACTGCGGCTTACCGAGAAGCATAACCTCCCCGTCGCCTGAAAAGCGCACAAGGGCGGTTTCGCTTTGGCGGCTTTCCGCAAACACAATTTTATCAGCGTAAAAGCTTATCGCGCCTTCCAAAAGCTCCCAAGTTCCCTGTTCGTAGCTGCGGAGGGTTGTCCCCGTTCCTGTAACGCAGGTGTAAAGAAAGCCGCCGCGATATAAAAACTTTGGAACGGAAAGCTGGTCTTGGGACTGCGCGCCCGCTCTTGAAAAAACCGCGCGCAATGGCGTAAATCTCGCGTCAGTAAGCCAATATCGGATTCTGTAATAGCGGCTGCCGTCAAAGTAAAGGCAGAAAAAATCCTCCGCAGGCGACTCCCCGTAGAGCTTTATGCCGTCTGCGCTGCCGCAGTAAACCCAAAAGCCCGAAAGGGTCTCGGCCGGGTCTTCCTGCCCCGTTGCCTGCGCATTTGGCGCGGCGTCCGCTTCCTCCTCTTTTATAAAGAAGCCTGTGTAAAGGCTTTCACCGTCAATTACGGCGGCGGAAAACGCCTGCGGCGCCCTTTGGCCGGGATAGGAAACTGAAAGGGTGTACACAGCGACATCGCCAAAGGCGCTTTCTTCTGAAACTTGGCATGGAATCCAACCTGCGTCTTCATAGACAAAAGCGTAATACGGCTTTAGGACAATGCGCATTCGCCCTTCAGGGGAGATTTCAATAAAGCGAGAGCTGCTCTCCCAAATGCCGAAGATTGAAGCGTCGGAAGAGGCGCTTTCCACGGCGGGAGCCTCCTGCCCTGCCGCTTGCTGACTTAACGCCGGCATGGAGAAAAAAGCCGCGAAGACTGCGGCGCAAAAAAAGACCGCCTTGCACGGGGAATTGCGGTGGAGCTTGTAAATCATAGCGCGAGCAAAATGAAGAATAAGCCAACAAGAAGGATATTGACGCAGAGAGCACAGATAAAGCCCGCGCGGCGCGAAAGTTCAGAATATTCCGCTGAATCAAAGCGCCGATAGATGATTATGACAGCGTCAAAAAAAAGAGCGAGCGCTAAAAAGCAAAAAGCAAGCGCGGTTTTCTGCGAAAGAGCCCTGAAAACAAGGCAGAAAAGAAAAATAAAGAAAACAGCAGAAAAAGCAAAAAAGACAGCGGCAAGCGCTTTTCTCAAGCGGGCGCTGTCTACAAGGCTTTTGCGCTCTTCTGGCAGCCTGGAAACGCCAAGCGCGGATTCCCAGCCGGGCAGGCGGAATGCAAGCCAGAGCGCCGAAAGAAGAAAGAGAGCCGCCGCCAGTAAAACCGCCACAAGGATAAACATTCCTTTTTATACAAGCATTCCCTCCGCGCCGTCAAGACTTGCAGGCTATGAACAACTGAACGCCCTCACAGAAAATCCGGCACTGTCGGCGACCATGTGCGCAAAGAGAGGGCTTCACTTAGATGCTCCTCTCCGATTTTTTCGCTTTTGTCGGTGTCGGCTATTGTGCGCGCTACTTTAAGGAGGCTGTGAATGCTGCGCCCAGAGAGCTTAACTTTTTCCTCCGCCTGCTTTAGAAACCCGCGAGCCCCCTCGGTAAGGACGCAAACGCGGGAAATTTCTGACGGAGCAAGGCAGGCATTGAGCCAGTCAGGGCCAGAATACTGCCTTTTCCTGTCGCGGTTGCGCTCCCACTGCCGCAAGCGGGCGCGACCTACGCTTTTGCGGAGCCTCTCCTGAACAGAGAGCGTACCCGCCTTTTTCTCTTCTGCTGCGGACATGGGCAGGGTAGCCTCAACGCGGATGTCGATTCTGTCAAGGATAGGCTCGGTGAGCTGTTGCCAGTAGCGGCTTATCATGGCGGGAGCGCAGGTGCAAATCCTTCCCGGCACGCCGAATTTTCCGCAGGGGCAGGGATTCATCGCCGCTAATAGCTGAAAGCGAGCCGGGAATGTCGTGTGCCTCCCCGCGCGGCTTAACGTAACTGTTCCGCTTTCCAGCGGCGCGCGGAGGGCTTGCAAGACGCTTGAGCGGAAAAGGGCAGCCTCGTCAAGAAAAAGAACTCCGCCGTGCGCAAGCGATATTTCGCCCGGCGAGCAGTGCTTTCCGCCGCCTACCATACCTTCAAGGCTTGAGTTTTGGTGAGGCATTCTGAATGGGGCGGGAAGGAGCAGTCCGCTCCCGCCGCTTCCTGCGCCGTCCAAAGCGGCATCGGCCGCGCCCGCCGTGCCTCGTATTCGCGTAAGCACAGCCGAAGTTTCAGCGTCCAAAAGCGGAAGAATTGTAGGAAAGCGCGTTATAGCCATTGTTTTCCCGCAGCCGGGAGGCCCGTAGACAAGGACGTGATGCCCGCCTGCCGCCGCTATTTCAAGCGCGCGGACAAGCGTGCCCTGCCCCGCGATGTCATCAAAGCTGCCAAGCTCAGGTTGCTCTCTAGGCCAGATAATCTCGTACTCCGCCTTTTGCTTTGAGCCCTGCCTTTGCCCCCTCTCTTCTTTGTCCGCATTGAGGGCTGTATCTTTTAATAGCGCATATGCCTCTGCAAGGTCTGCAACAGGAAAAATCCTTGCTGCGGGAAAAATTTCGGCTTCGCTTGCGTTTTCTTCTGGCAGGATAAACGTGTCTACGCCGCTTTCTATAGCGCCAGCAACGGCAGAAGAAATGCCCCGCACCTTCCTTACCGCGCCTGAAAGCTCAAGCTCGCCTAAAACCATAATGGTTCCGCCACGCGCGCCTTCTATGGCATTTTCCTTTGCCGCAAGAATGGAAAGCGCTATCGCCAAATCAAAGGCGCTTCCCTCCTTTTTTAGGTCGGCGGGGCTAAGGTTAATCAGAATGCGCTCCTTTGGGAATTCAAGCCCCGAATTGATAATGGCCGCCTTAACCCGCTCGCGCGACTCGCGCACCGCGCCGTCGGGCAGGCCGACAATCTCCGTGGCGGGAATGCCCTTTCGCAGGTCGGTTTCAATCTTTACAATTTCGCCCTCGTAGCCAAAGCGCGAAAAACTTACAATGTCCATGCTAAAACTCCGCTTGTGTATATGCCGAAAAAAACGCGCGGCGCATTGTTTTCAGGGCAAAGCATTTGCATTTTTGCTGAAAAAAAGAGAGCTATTGGCTGCCAGCTGGCAGCTTCTAGCTGATTTTCCGATATATGCACGAAGTATAGGCTATACTGCAACGAAGTATAGCCTATACTGCAACGAAGTATAGCCTATACCGCGAGAGCAAATTGGAAAAAGGCGGTGCGCTCGCCGCCAAAAACGCGCCGCTCATTGGCGAGCTGGCAGCTGATAGCTGATAGCTATTTTTATTGAATATTTCCCAAAATCGGATAAAATTAGTCTTACGGATTTAGCTTTAAGCAT
>CAZDXD010000017.1:0-17205 GCA_964509415.1 uncultured Treponemataceae bacterium | reverse complement strand
TGGCAAGAAAGCGCCTGGCCTGCCCGACGGCAGGCGGGCTGCCCAGCGAGCCGACAGGCTTGTCCTGGAGCCTTGCAGAGCTTGGATGCCCTTTAGGGCAAGCCTTGCTGAATCGCGCAGCAAGTTGCGCGATAAGCGCAACGAAGCTTCAAGCGGCTTGGCTGCGCGATACGCTAGATGCTTGCCCGTTTAGCAACGGGCTACGCTGCGCGACTCGCTAGAAGCTACGCTGCGCGATCGTCAGCTTACGGCTGACGTTTTGTAAGTAAGAATCATTCTCTTATTTGTGCGTATATGCCTTCAACGCTCAGTGTCTTTTTTCGTACACTCGAATTTGCGAAAGATATTATACGTTATCATAAATCACAACTGCTTGTGAGGGTCTCTATTCTTTGCACAAACTTGATATTTTTTCGAAAAAAACTTAACCCGCTTTGTTTATGTTTTTCCCTGTCAGTTGATTAAAGAAAGCCTTTTGCTTTAGCGGGGCTTTTTGCCGCATGCGGCCGACGCGGGCTTCTGGCGCCTCCCTGTCAGTCGACAGGACAAAATCATGCCCTTCAATGGGCTTTTAGGAGATGTTTTTATGAAAAAGATGCTGTTTTTTGTGCTGATTCTTGCGGTTGCCTTTGGCTTTGCCTTCGCGCAGGCCGAAGGCGAGGAAGAGTGCAAACTGCTCGAGACTAGCGGACTTGTCGCGCAGGTCTATGATGAGGCTGAGCTTGTCGCGCAGGTTGAAGAAGACGATGACGAAGAAGAAGAGGACGAGCTCCTCGAAGAAGCTGAACTTGTCGCGCAAGCTGATGTCGATGTCGATGACAACGATGATGATGATGACGAGGAAGAAGAGGACGGCATTCTGCCTGAAGGCGCTTTTGCTATCGGCTGAAATTCCTTGCTGGCATAGGCTTGCAGAGATCCGGATTTAGCGCCGGGTCTTTGTTTTGCGCCGAAGAGCTTTTTTTTATTTGAAAGGTTGTTTCGGCGGGCTGTTTGGGGTATAGTCGTAGCGGAAAAAAAGATGATTCAAAAAACGCTTTTTCTTTGCGCGTGCTTTATCCTTGCAGCCTTTTGCCCCGCCTTCTCTCAAAGCTCATTCCTTGCGCAAAGCGAGGACGAGGTTTCCGATTTTGGCGGCTTCGGCATTTACGGTTATCCTAGCGCAGTCAGCGGAGTAGGGGGCGTTTTTCCCCTTTCCGTAACCGAATACCAAGGCGCCTCTTTTGACGCGCTCGCCCGCGCAAAAACCGTTTCCTATAAGGACGGAAAGGCGGAGGCGAAAACCGTCTTTGCTGCGGACGGCTCTATCCTGCATACCGTAAGCTATGCGTACACGGATGCGGGGCTTCTTTCTGAAATAAGCGGCGCGGATTCTTCTGGCGCGCTTAGGTGGGCGTACCGCTACGAATACGGCGAGGAAGGGCGGCTTTTGCGCGAAGTGTCGCTCATCTTCTTGGACGGGCAGGAAAAGGCAGAAGGGGAAGTTCTTTTCTCATACAACGGGAACGGGCTTTTGTCCAAGCGGGAAACTTTTTCCGCCGAAGGCACTTTAACTTTAAGCGAAGCCTTTGTGTATGATGAAAGCGGTCGCCTTACCGAGAAAAACTCGTATTACGGGGACGGCACCCTTCTAAAGCGGGAGACTTGCGAATACTCTAAGGAAGAAAGCCCCGATGGAAATATGCCTGCGGGCATTGCTGTCCGCATTCGGCAGTACGATTCCAATGGGCTTTATGAAACTTCTCTTTTTGAATACAAAGACGGGCGCGTTTTAGCCGTTCTCCGCTACGGCGCGGACTCTGTGCTTAAAGACAGCGAGGTTTTGCAGTATTCGGGTGGAAAGGTTTCCCGCCGCGTTAGGTTTAACGCGGAAGGCGCGCCTGTTTCTGAAAGCGCAAGGCTATATGACTGGGCGGGCAATTTGGTTATGGAGCGCGATGGCGCAGGAATTTCAGTGTGGGAATTTGTTTATCCCGAACAGAGCTTTGATGGTGCGTTTTAATGGCATGCATTATCCTTGTTGAAGACAATAGCCTTATACGCGATGCTGTTTCAGGCTACCTTAAGCTTGAAGGGCATTCCGTAATCGAGTTTGCAGGAGTAGCCGGCGTTATGGATGCCGTAAGGAGGAAAATCGCCTCTCTCTTTGTCCTTGACGTAATGCTCCCCGACGGAAGCGGCTTTGCCCTTGCAAAGGATATACGCGCGGAAAGCAACGTGCCCTTGATTTTCCTGACCGCAAAAGATAGCGAATCAGACCGCATCTTGGGCTTTGAACTTGGCGCGGATGACTACATTTGCAAGCCTTTTTCTGCAAAAGAGCTTGTCTTGCGCATTCAGGCGCTTTTGCGAAGAACCGAAGGCAGAAACTTGAGCGAAGATGACCCTTCAGGCACTTGGTACCTAATGGCGGACGGCGGTGCGGAAGTGGAAGCGTCGATTGACATGCTGAAGCACGAGCTTAAAGTAGACGGAAAGCCTGTTTCTCTTACAAGCGCGGAGTGGAAAATCCTTACATTTCTTGCCGTGAACTGCGAGCAGGTTGTTTCAAGGGAGCAGATTCTTTCGGAGTGCTTTAAGTATTTCTTTGAAGGCTCCGAGCGGACTGTGGACACTCATGTTGCGAATATGCGCTCAAAGCTCGGAAGCGGCTGGATTGCCACCGTGCGCGGATACGGCTACAGGTTCGGCGGATTGCGCAAGGGGAGTTAGCCCTTAGCTGACTGTTCTTGACCATGGGGTTTTGCAAACAGCGCACAACGGGTGCGCGTGGATTGCTGCTTGCCCGACCCTAGAGCTAATAACTAATAACTAAAAAACTGATAACTAATTTATATGAAAACCGTCTTTGGCAAAATCTACGCTTCGCAGCTTGCTGTATGCTGCTTTGTTATGGTTTTGATGGCGGCGATTTTTTCGTTTGCAATCCGCGTGTCGATTTCAAGCTGGAATATGGGTAAAAAGGGAGACCTTGAGGCTCTCCTCACGCCGGTTATTCTTAAAAGCTACAGGCTTTCAGGCGGTCTTTTGCCTTCCGCGCTTGAAAAAGCCCTTCTTCCGTACATTACAGACTCCCTTTATGTTTACCTTTTTGACTCGGAGCGCCGCCCCGTGTTGCTTTTGGAGCAGGGAAGAAACCGCACGCAGCAGGAAGTTGAACAGAGTATCGGCTCCCTTTCATCGTTTGTTTCGCTTAACAAGCCCGTCCCAATAGAAGAGGCAGGCGCAGTGATTGCGTGGCTTCTTGTTGACAGCGTTGATTTTTTTGCGTACAGGGCAAACCAAGTTTTTATTTCTACAATGCAAAAAGCTGTAGTTGCGGGTGCCCTTGCCGCCGTGCTGCTTTCTCTTGGCTTTTCGCTTCTTGCCTCCCTTAACATATCCCGCAAGTCTTCCGAGCTTGCCGACACAATTGCAAGCCCCTCTCTTTTGGAAATGAGCGTGAGCGAAACGGGCATTCAGGAATTTGATAGAATTACAGCTTCCGTGCGCGGGCTTCAACAGCGCCTTAAAAACGAAGAAGAGCTGCGCCAGCAGTGGATGCAGGACGTTTCGCACGATTTGCGCACGCCCCTTACAGCGGTAAAAATGCAGATTGAAGGCATGAGCGACGGCGTTCTTCCCGCGAGTGCCGAGCGCTTTGCCGCCCTTTATTCCGAGCTTACGCACATAGAGCGCCTTGTTGTAAATTTGCAGGACTTGAGCCGCTTTGAGTCCCCCGAAATGCGCATATCGCCTGCGGAAACAAACCCGGCAGAAATTGTGTCGGACATTAGGGAGCGTTTTTCCCTTTGGGCGGAAAAAAAGCGCATTTGCTTTTCTTGCACCGCGCAGTGGCCGGAAGGCGAAAAAATTGTCTGCGACCCTCTTTTAATCCAGCGCTGCCTTTCAAACATTGTGCAAAACGCCTTTCAATATACGGAAGAGGGCGGCAGCGTGATTTTTGCGCTGGAAAAAGCGGAAAGCGGCGCTATGGAAAGCGAATGGCACGTCCGGTTTTCTATCATTAATTCTGGGCAAATTCCAGAAGAAAACCTTCCGCGCATTTTTAACAGGCTTTACCGCGGCGACAGCTCTCGAAGTGCTGCCGGCTCTGGGCTCGGCCTTTCCATCGCGAAAGCCGTAGTTTCGCTTCACCGCGGGGAAATTAGCGCGGAAAACCTCCCGCCAAAAGGCGGCGAAAGGCAGGGCTTTATCCGCGTTACGGTGTTGTTGCCTAAGCTGCCAGCAGCTTTTGAATCTTATTGTTGACCTCTATTTGAATAAGTGATACGCTTTTCTGTAAGAAGTTATGAGTCAAAGCATTTCGGTTGACGCGCAGAAAATAAAAAACGCTGTCAAAATGGGGTTGCCCGTTTCCGTAACAACCTGCGCTTTCCCGCGCAAGGTTGCGATGTATATCGACATTATCCTTGCTAATTTTTTGCAGGAGCTTCATCATGACGAAATGCAGGATTTTCTGTCGTACATGATAAACGAGTTCGCTACAAACGCGAAAAAGGCAAACACAAAGCGCGTTTATTTTGCCGAGAAGCAGCTCGATGTCGGCAATGAGCACGATTACGAAGCAGGGATGCGTTCTTTCAAGACTGACATGCTCATGAATACCCAACATTATCTTCAGCTGCAAAAGGACGCGGGGCTTTACATCAAGGTTGTGATGCGCTACTCCTCCGGCGAGTTTGTGATTGAAGTGCGCAACAATTCCGAGCTGACAAAGCTCGAATTCAAGCGCATTTTTGACAAAATCGCGCGCTCAGCAAAGTATTCCGCGCTTGAAGAGGTTTTGCCCGAATCCCTTGAAGATGACGAGGGGGCGGGACTCGGCATCATTATTTCGCTTATTATGTTGCGGAAAATCGGCGTGTCTGATGAAAATTTCTTTGTGCTTGCGGAAAACGGCGAAACAATTATGCGCGTTGTTGTTCCTGTCCTCGAAATGAACCCCGCGGGTATTTCCAGCTTTAGCAAGCAGGTTGTTGACTATATTGAAGCGGTTCCAAAGTTTCCCGACAACATCATGCGCATTTCGCAGCTTTTGGACGATCCCGATGTGGATATGCTTGACATTGCCACGAATATAGCAAGCGATGTTGCCCTTTCCGCTGATCTCTTGAAGCTGATTAATTCTGCGGCATACGGGCTCAAGCAGAAGGTTTCAAGCATTCCCCTCGCCGCCAATCTTATAGGAATGCGGGGGATTCGGAATCTTCTTTATTCGGTTGGCGTTATGAATATTTTTAATGCCGAGTCGGAAAAGCTAGGCGAGCTGTGGGCTGTTTCGAATAAAGCCGCCTTTTATTGCAACTGGATTGCGCACAACAGAATACGCAAAGCCGGCTTGAATGATGTTGCCTATGTTTGCGGATTGCTTCACAGGCTGGGAAAGATTGTGCTTTTGTTTGTCTACCCTGACCCTGAGTTGCAGGCCAAGATTTTGAAGCTGAAAGATTCCCGCCACATTCCTGACAATGTCTTTGCGTTGCTCACCTCCGAAATCAACCACCCTGAAATCGGCGCGGCTCTTGCCGAAAAGTGGAACTTTCCGCCCGCGATTATCAACGCGATTCGCTTTCAGCATGATTATGAGAGGGCTCCCGAAGACTTCAGGATGCTGGCAGCCCTTGTTTCGTTTGTAGACATTATACTTCACTATCAAGACGGCGAGATTCAATTCTCCCAGATTAAGCCTGATCTTCTTAAAATCTTTTCCATAGACGAGGAAGAGCAATTCAAGGAATTGAGCGACAGGCTTGTCACGGAGTTCGCGGCGGCCTCCAGGGCGGAAAACACCGACAATGCCGACAGCGCAGAAAGCGCCGCCGCCGGAAGTGCCTAAAACGCCTGAAGGCTGCGCGTCCAGGCTTTCATGAGGATTCCAAACGCCACGCCTACATTAAGCGAGGCTTTTATGCCGCTTAAAGGTATTGAAACTCGCGCTGAGGCCTTATCCAGCGCTTCGGGGCTTACGCCAAGCTCTTCGGAGCCTACAATGACAATTCCCCTGTCGGGAAAGCTGAATTTATCGATTGGAACGCCGCCGGTTTCGAGCGCGAAAAGCTGAAAATCCTTCGGCAGCTCATCAAGCGCTTTGTATTCCCACGGGATAAACTCCGTGCTTCCCATAGCCGAGCGCCGCGCCCTTGGGTGCTCCGCCGGGGCGCATCCCGGCGAAAGGTAAAGTTTTTCCGCGCCAAAAGCCTCCGCCGTCCTGAAGATTGAGCCAACATTAAAGGGAGAGCGAATGTCTTCCAAAAACGCGCGAATCCCCTCATGGCAAAGCCTTTGCCCGGCAGAAGCGCCTGTGCTTTCAGGGTGGATAAAGTCCCATTCCGCGGGGAAGGTTCCCGCGGCTTTAAGCATAATGTTCCTTGCAGCATTGCAAAGGCGCAGGCGCAGAGCATCTTTTTCCGCTGCGGTTGAGCTTTCCGCAAAGCCCTTGCTTAAAAGCCCTATCCGCTCTCTTTCTTCATTTGTGATTTTAGGGTCGGCAGCTGCAAAGCGGCAAAGTTCAAGGAAGTCGCTGTCCGTCAGCCGCTCTGAAGCCTCCCCGCCGGAAAGCAGAAGGCGCTCGAATTTGGCGAGAAGGAGAATGATTTTTCTGCGGCGCTGGCCGGGCGCAAGCTCGGCTAGCTTTTTAATCGCAAACACAGCTTAAGCCCTGCGGTGTCCACGCGCTGTCAGCGGTAACAATGCATCCGTTAAGGTGAAAATTGGACAAAAGATAAAGAGCGAGCTCCGCGATTTTTTCAGGGGAAATAAGTTCGCCGCCCGGAATCTTTGCTTTGAGTTTTGCGCGCTCTTTTGCCGAAAGATGCTCCGATTCGACAAAGCCCGGGCATATTCCGGTGCAGCTTATGCCGAATCTGCCGTAGTTTTCTGCCGCGGAGCGGATTAAGGAAGAAAGCGCGGTCTTTGCTGCCGCGTACACGGCGTTTGTTGAAAAGCCGCGCACAGCCTCCGTGCGCGTTCCTCCAAAAAGAAGGATTCTGCCCCAGCGCCTCTCTTTCATTCCGGAAAGCGCTGCGGAAAGAGCGGTGCCCGGCATAACTAGATTTGAAAAAACCGTTTGCTCCCACTCTTGCGCGGAAGTTTCATGCAGCGGCTTTTGCAGAAATTCCCCGCGCACAATGCAGAGCACGTCAGCTTTTTTTGCCTCCGCCGCAAGAGGGATAAGGCATGCTTTCTCGTCAAGATCCAGCTCAATAAAGCGGGAAACTTCGCCGCGCGGGAGGGAACCCGGCTTTCCGATTACGGTGACTGTGCCGCCTGCTAAGAGCAGCTTCTGCGCTAGCGCGGTGCCGATTCCGCTCGTTCCTCCCGCTACAAGAATGCTTTTGTCTGCAAAAGTCTTTTTTTCCAATTCCACTGCCCAAGTATAGTTTTTTCCTATTGACACAACAAGGCTTAAAGCGAAAATAAGAGGCATGAAAATGCCGCCGTGCGCAGTTGTGCTTTGCCGCCCCGAAGAAAGCAGGAATGTAGGCTCCGTTTGCCGCGCTATGAAAAACATGGGCTTTTCTGATTTGCGGATTGCAGGCCGCCGCGATGATTTTGATGAAAAGCAGGTGCACGCCCTTGCGCATGGTGCGTTTGACATTTGGGAGGCGGCGGCGTTCTTTCCGCCTGATGCCGCTGGGCTTGCGGATGCTGTCGCGGACTGTTCAATTGCGGCGGGTACTACACGCCGGCGCGGAAAGAGGCGCAAGGGTCTTTCTTTTACGCCAGAGCAGTTTGCAGCCAACATTGTGGCTTCAGGGGCGGGCGGCAAGGCGGCTGTTGTTTTCGGCAATGAGCGCACAGGATTGACAGATGAGGAGCTTTCAGTATGCTCCGTTTCCGTGTCCATTCCCGCAAACCCCGCCTTTGCTTCTCTTAACCTGTCGCACGCGGTTCAGGTTATTCTCTATGTGCTTTCGAGAGCCTTTGATTCTGCGCTGCAAGGATACGAGCCGGTTAGGCTTTTCCGCCTTAAAAGTGCCGTTTCAGGGATTTCCGAAGACATAAGCCGTATAGGGCTTTATAAATACGCGGGCGGGGAGGATAACGCCCAATTTCTTGAAGAGATTTTCGCGCGCGCCATGCTTTCGGAAAGGGAGCTTAGGCGGCTTGAGAATCTCTTTCACAAGATTTCCTATATAAAACGGAGCGAGAGCTTAAGCTCTAAGAATCCTTTATGCGATAAACCAACAGGAGAAGCTTGTACCACAGATACTGGAAAAGCCTGAAAACGCGCAAGGGGTTTTTGAGCATCTGCGGAAGATATTCAAGCCCTGCATTAAAAAGGGCAGGGGAGACGCGCTTTTTTCGTTCGGCGAAAATGTCGATAATCGTGTTGTCCCACAAAAAAAGGCTGTTAGGCAGCTGATTTCTGTTCCTGAAAATCCAGTTTTGCTTACCTGGAATGCCGCTGCCCACAATAACAAGAGAAGGAGCCGCTTTTAATATTGCCGTTTTGATGTTCTTTTCCATGCCGCGCGCGTAATAGCCAGGAACGCGCCCTATAATCCGCAGGTTTGGAAAAGTTGCGCGGATGTTTTTTTCAGCCTTTTGAAGGCTTATGTTTCTACTTCCAAAGAGGTAAAGCGTTTTAAGGTATTTTTCAAGCGCCCCCATAACGGAAATGACAAAGCTGAATGGCTCGTAGCGGACAGGTGCGGTTTGCTTGAGAAACACAGCTCCTCTGACAAGAGATTTTGATGTCGGGATTACAAGCTCTGACGACTCTATCATTGCGCGGAACTCTTTGCTATGCCTCGCCTTGAGAATATCCCACAGGTTCACGAGCATAATTTGCTTTGGGCCTTCGCTCTTTTTATTTGCCAAATTAAGGATAGTCTCTTCTATTTCTTCCGGTTTTAGGACATCCAGAAAAAGCCCAAGGAATTTTATGCGTTCAGCTGCCACTTTTCTAGCTCCGTTATTGCATTTTGCAAGGCTGCCAGCCCGTAAAGGGCTGCTGTTTCAGCGCGCAGAATATTTGTGTTAAAGTGAACCTCTTCAAAGCCGCATAATGCAAGCGCTTTTTTCTCTTCCGCGTCCATTCCGCCTTCAGGACCTACTGCCAGCGCGGCGTGGCAAAAGCCGCCTGCGCTTTTTCTTTCAAATACGCATTCATGAAGCGTTTTGCCGCTCCCCGCTATCTCGTCGAGCATAATCAAAAGAGAGCCGCTTTCCGCGCCCGCGCTTTTTAGCGCTTTCGATATTCCGTCCGCGCTTATAGCCGCCGCAACTTCGGTATTGACGGCAGAGCCGCTTTGCTGGCGTGCTTCTTTTACTATGCGCTCCCAGCGGGTGTTTTTTTCTCCCGACTTTGCCTGCGGAACGCAACGCTTTCCCACTACCGGTACAATGAGCTGCACGCCCAGTTCCGTCGCTTGCCTTACAGCCAAGTCCATTGCTTTGGTTTTCAATATCCACTGAAAAAGAATAATCTGCGGAAGCTCAAGCTCCCCGCCTTTAGCCGTGCCCGCGGAAACAAGAAAAAGGGCTTTTCTTGAGCGGTCTATGCTTTCTATCCTAAAAGGTTGCATTACCCCATCAGGAAGCCTCACATGAATAACGGAGCCTTCTGTTTCCCTGCGGACTTCCGCAATATAGTGAAATTCCCTGCCGCTAATTTTAAGCCTGCCGTCCTCTCCTGGAAATTCCTGGCTGAGAAACTGCTTCATTCGCTTTCCGCTGATCTGTTTTCATTTTGAATTTCCAAAACGGTTTTTGTAGAAGCAATCAGGCGACCAATGCTCCCGCCTTGAAGCAACCTTACCGCTTCCTTAAGCTGAACATCGTAGTCAAGATCATAAAGAGGCGCGGTATGCGTACGGTAATATTCCTGCATTACAAGCCGTTTCAAAACCGGCATGTAAACTGGATATTTCTCATAAAGAGCGGCGGCAAAAGTTTCTGCTGTCTGCTCCGTCATGTCCGGATTAGCTTCCACAAAATCCGCGATTTCCGTTGTGTTCAAAAGCTCGGAAAGCGCTTTTTCCTCATCTTCGGTCAGCTCATGGAAAGAAACTTCCAAGTCAGGCGGAATGCCTTGCTTGTCAATGTTTGCGCCGCTCGGCGTGTAATAGCGAGCAACAGTGATTCGCATCATGTCATTGTTAAGCAAATCAAGAACCTGCTGAACCGAGCCTTTCCCGTAGGTGGTTTCGCCGACAAGGTACGCCTTTTTGTGGTCCTTAAGGGCGCCAGCAAGAATTTCTGACGCGCTGGCAGAGCCTTTGTTAATGAGGACAATAATCGGCATATTTGGGTTTACCGCTGTCTTGGATGTCATCGCTGTAAAGTCGCGGTTTTCAAAGAGAATCCGCGAGCGCGTCGAGACGATAGTCCCGCTTTCTATAAACTTGTCAGCGACGTTGACCACACTCGTGATAAGGCCGCCGGGGTTATTGCGCAAATCTATTATAAGGCCTGTGCAGTTCTGCTCGGCGAAGGAGTCAAGCGCTTCCTGCACTTTGTCGGGGGTAAGCGGCGTAAACTCTACAATGCGAAGATAGCCAATTCCGTCATCCATCATTTCGTACTTGACGGTGGGAACTTCAATGATGGCGCGCGTAAGCGTAACAGGAAACTCCATTGCTTTGCCGCGCCGTATTAAAACGGTAACGTCCGTGCCCGCAGGCCCGCGCAGAATGGAAAGCACCTCTTCCATTGTAATTTCTGCTGTGTTTGTTCCGTCTATTTCGATGATTAAATCGCCGGGCATAATGCCGGAAAGAGCGCCGGGCGTTCCTTCAATCGGGGAAGCCACTTCAACGTATGCAGGCTTTTCCGCAGTGGATATCGAAGACTTCGTGATGGAAAGGCCGACCCCGCCAAAGGAGCCCTGCGTTGTGTCGGCAAGGCTTGTGCGCATTGAGCTTTCGCTGTCAACGTATGATGTGTAGGGGTCTTCAAGAGACTCAAGCATTCCTTTAAGGGCTCCCTCGTACAGGGTTCTTGGGTCTGTTTCGTCAACATAGTGCGTCTGAACATAGGAAAAAACGTATTCAAAAAGTTGAAGATATCTTGCCGCGTCGCTTTGAGCTTCTGTGCTTTGCCCCGATCCTGAGGCAAAAAGCGCAGGCGTCGCCATAAAAAAAATGAGAAGCGCGGCGGAAAAAAACGATGCGCCTAGCCAAATATGTTTTCGTTTCATTGTTATATTGTCGGAATAACAGCTTCCTTTGTCAAGGATGAGCCTTATAAGCTCTAAGCTCTGGCCTGTTACACTGCTTTAATCAATTCGGCAAGCTTTTCCGCGGTAAAACCTAATTCTTCCGCTACGCGCTTTGGGGGGCCTGACTCGCCAAAGCGTTCAATTGAGAAGCAGTTTTTGCTGCAGCCCGTCCAGGCTTCCCAGCCCATTTTAACGCCGGCTTCTGCGGTTATTATCTTCAATGTGCCCCTTTTCCCGCCGATGATGGCTTCAACAATCTTTTCGGACTGGGATTCAAAAAGTTCCCTGCAAAGCACGGAAACGATGCGCACTTTCTTTTCAGGTACAAGAGCCGCCGCCCTTATCGCAAGCTCAACCTCGGAACCTGTGGCAAGGACAGTAACGTCAGGCGTATCGCTGCCTTTTTTCGCAATATAAGCGCCACATTCTATTGTGTGCTTCCAGCCGGGATCGTCCTTTTCAAACACCGGAAGATTCTGTCGCGAGAAGACAAGGCACACGGGACTGTCGGTGGTTTTAAGCGCCATATTCCATGCCGCAACCGTCTCTTCTGCATCGGCAGGCCTTAAAACATGGACATTGGGAATCGCTCGAAGGGTGCTGAGCGTTTCCACAGGCTGGTGGGTAGGACCATCTTCGCCAACATAAATAGAATCATGTGTAAGCACATAAATGATGGGGAGCTTCATCAGCGCGGAAAGTCTCAAGGCCGGGCGGAGGTAATCCGCAAAAACCAAAAACGTTGCGCAGAACGCGCGGAATCCGCCGTGAAGCTGCAAGCCGTTGGAAATTGCCGCCATCGCAAATTCCCTTATGCCAAAGTGAATATATCTACCCGCGGGCGTTTCGGGCGTGTAGGAAACTGCACCCTTAATTGCGACCGCATTCGGGCTTTGCAAGTCTGCCGAGCCGCCTGTAAGACTTGGAATTACCGCCGCAACCGCGTTAAGCACAGCATTAGATGCGGTCCTTGTTGCAAGCTGCGCTCCCTGCTCAAATTGCGGAAGCTCGATAGCTTCAAAACGTCTTGAGCAAACCCCACCTTCGGCAAAGTCCGCATCCCATTCTCTTTTCTTGTCGGGGAACTCTTTTGCCCATTTTTCAAAAAGCTCATTCCAGTCTTTTTCAAGCTGCTCAAAGTGAGCCGCTTTCTTTTCAAAAAACTCAAGAGCTTCGGGTAAAACCTGAAAATACTTTTCAGGGTCAAGACCGAGCTCCCTTTTGGCGGCGGCAACGCCTTCCTCACCCAAAGGCGCGCCATGAGCTTTTGCTGTTCCCGCGACAGTTGGTGCGCCCTTCCCGATTACGGATCTAAGCATAATAAGCGTTGGGCGCGGGTCAAGCTTAGCGTCAGAGACCAGCTTTTCGATTCCGGGGATATTGTACATATCGCCGCGCAAAATCTGCCAGCCATAGGCATCGTAGCGCTTGGCAATGTCTTCTGTAAAGGCGAGGTCAGTCGAGCCGTCAATCGTAATGTGGTTCTCGTCATAGAACACAATGAGCTTGCCCAACTTGTTGTGTCCCGCGAAACTCGATACCTCTGACGCAACGCCTTCCATAAGGCAGCCTTCGCCTGCAAGCACATACGTATAGTGGTCAACGATTTTGAGACCAGGCTCGTTGTACTTGGCTGCCAGCATGGACTCAGCAAGTGCCATTCCCACAGCGCTGGCAAGCCCCTGTCCTAGCGGACCTGTTGTCATTTCAACACCGGGTGTGCATCCATATTCAGGATGACCTGGACAGCGCGAGCCCGGCTGCCTAAAATTTTTAATGTCATCAAGGGAAACGTCGTACCCCGCAATATGCAAAATCGAATAAAGAAGCATGGAGCCGTGCCCTGCGGAAAGCACAAACCTGTCGCGATCTTTCCACGCGGGTTTTTTGGGATTGTGCCGCAGAATATTTCCATATAAGACTGCGGCAAGCTCCGCAGCGCCAAGCGGAAGACCCGGATGCCCTGAAGAGGCTTTTTGAATTGCGTCTATCGAAAGGCTGCGGATGGACAGCGCAACTGCCTTAAGCTGATTTTCCATGTTTTTCTCCGTTGATAAATAAATCTCGCTTAAAACGCGCCTATCAAGCATATCACTGTTTTTTTCTTTTATAAATAGAAAAGCCAAAATCCCACTCTACGGCAGGGTCATGGCAATCGATACCACAAGCGGCATTGTGATAATCGAGGTAAGTGTCGAGACTGACACAAACGTCGCGGCAAACTCTGTGTCTTTATTGAATTTCGACGCAAAAACAAGCACGTTTGCCCCTACAGGGGAACAAGCGGAAATTGCGATAGAAGCAAGGAGCAAGCCTTTAATGCCGAAGGCGTAAAGCAACATGATTGCCGCCAGAGGAAGCACGACAAGCCTTAGAAAAATCCCAAGCCAGAGTTTAGCATCGCGTATCACCTTCATCGAAGTAAAGCACGAAAGATAGTAGCCTATTATAATCATTGGAATCGGCGTGTTAAGTGCTGCAAGATACTGCAGTGGAGAGAGAATTATTTCCGGCAGCATAAACGGAGAAAAGAAAAGAATTAGCCCAATTAAAACAGCAATTACGCCTGGATTTAGAATAAAGTTTTTTGGCGAAAAGTCCGCCTCCTTGCCGCCCATAAGATAAATGCCGTAAGTCCAGGTGAAAATGTTAAAAACAGCGATAAAAGCTGCGCCGTAAAACACGCCCTCTGAGCCGAGCAGGGCATTTTGAAGAGGCAGCGCCATAAAGCCGCAGTTAGAAAAAACGGTGCCAAAACGCAAGACAGCTTCCCGCGCAGTGTCTTTTTCGCGGATTAATAGAGTCACTGCCGCAATATTGATTATATGAACCGCTACTGCCCCTAAAGCCGCGCGTCCAAGAGAGGCGAGCATATCTGGGTTGTATTCTCTGCTAAATGATTCGATGATGACAACGGGTGTCACTATGTACAAAAGCAGGTTGTTAATGCTTGGAATGGATTCGCTTTTTAGCAGTTTTGTTTTTGAGCAGACAAAACCCACGCAAATTAAAATAAAAAGAATTAAAACCTGCTGTCCCACAGAAAAAAACGCTGTAAAAATCATATCGCCGCCTGCCTTGTTATTATGTTTTCGCTTTCGCTGCTGTAAACTATGCGCCCCTCTTTCCAGACAGAGAGGATTTGCCCGTAAAGCGTTCTGCCTTCAAGAAGCGTGTTTTTGCCCTTGCTGCGCCACTCAAGGGAAGAGGGATTGACGATAAAAGAGCTGTGAGGATTAATCAGCGCAACATCGCCCTCGTAGCCTGTTTTTAGAAGCCCGCGCGGAAGGGAGAGGATTGACGCGGGAGCGGCCGCCATCAGTTCAGAAAGCCTCTGAAAGCTGATAATTCCCGTACTGACTAGTTCGCTATAACAAAGCGAAAACGCCGTTTGAAGCCCTGAAAAGCCAGGCGCTCCCGCTTTCTTGTCTTGTTCTGTGTGTGGCGCGTGATCCGTCGCGATAACATCGATTGCGCCGTCTTTTAATCCTTCTATTAGGGCGAGGCGGTCTTCTTCAGGGCGCAAGGGCGGGTTCACGGCGGCTTCGGGGCTGCAGCTCAATGTGTCGTTGAGGCAAAGGTGGTGCGGCGTTGCCTCGCAGGTTACAAAGCCCGGCCGCCTCGCCTTTGCCCGCCTTACCGCGTCAAGTGCGCCCTTTGTGCTTACATGCGCAATATGAATCCTGCATTGAGCTTCATCGGCAAGAAGGAGATTGCGCTTTGTGCTGATGTCCTCAGAAAGGCGGAAGAGCCGCTCGGCTTCGCTAAAGCCGCCTTTCTTCCTTATTGCGGCGGCCTCTTCCGCAAGCGCCTCATCCTCACAGTGGCAAGAAATGATGAGCCCCGCCGTCGCGCACGCTTTCATTGCCGCAAGCATTACAGCAGAGGATACCACGTCCTTGCCGTCCTCACTTGCGATGGGCACAACGGACGGCAGAACGCGTGCAAGGTGGTCGGTGTTTTTGCCGTCAAAGTTTTTTGTAACGCTTACAGCCTGAAATGCGCGTATAAGCCCTGTCTTTTCTGCCTTTTGGTTAACCGCTTCTGCTGTTTCTATATAAGAAATTGGGGGATTAGTGTTCGCCATCAAGACGGCGGCAGTGTACCCGCCTGCAACCGCAGCAGCTGCGCCTGTTTCTATTGTCTCTTTTTGAGGAAAGCCCGGCTCACGGAAGTGCGCATGCATATCCGTAAAAGCCGGCGTGAGTACTGCTCCGCCTGCGTCAAGCACTTCAATGCCCGCTTCCTTTGCGCTTTGCGCCGCGCCTTGCACGAGGCTTAGGTTATCGCCGATGTACACATCGGCAATCTTTCCTTCGCAAATTAAAAGGGCACCATGCGCGTCAATGTCCCTGTCTACAAGCCGCGCGTTAAAAATAAAAACGGATGAGCTTTTAGCTTCCTCACTTTTGCTTTTAAGTTCATTCAAAATATACAATGCTTTTTGCAGAAGCCCGGTGTTTTCTTCCATTTATTACAGCACGTCTCCTAGCCCCGCGCGGTAAAGCTCATCGCAGTACTCGCAAGAATACTCCGCCCGCCTCTTGTCAACAAGCCTAAATACTTGCGGAATGCTGCTTTCGGAAGAAGTTATACATCGCGGGTTTTTGCACTTGATTACGTTTTCTACCCTTTCGGGGAGGCTAAGCTGAATCTTCTTTATAACGTGCTCGCCCTCAACAACGTTTACAGTGATATTTGGGTCAATGAAGCCTAGCACCGAATAGTCAATGTCTAGCACATTGTCAATTTTGATGATGTCCTTTTTGCCCATCTTGCTTGAAGGCGCGTTCATGATAAGGGCAACGCAAAAGGGCGCGTTTTCTAGCTTGAGGTAACTAAAAATGCGCATGGCGCTCCCCGCGCGGATGTGGTCTATGACAAGCCCGTTTTTTATCTTTTGAACGTTCATGCTCACGGCTTCTCTCCTAATTCGATTGAGCCCGTAACAAGGGCAATTAGCGCCATTCTTACGTACATTCCCATCTTGACCTGCTTAAAGTAAAGCGCACGCGGGTCGCTGTCTACCTCAGTGCTAATCTCGTTGACGCGCGGCAGCGGATGCAGCACTGCCAAGTCCTTTCCCGCAAGCGCCATTTTCGCCTTATCTAGCACGTAGCTATCCTTCAGCCTGATGTATTCTTCTTCGTTAAAGAAGCGCTCCTTTTGAACGCGCGTCATGTAAAGGACATCGAGCGAGCCTATTGCTTCCTCAAGGCGCCGCTCTACGGTGAACGGAGTGCCGGCGGGCTTTAGCACGCGGCTTACTATATAAGAAGGCAACTCAAGCTCTTGCGGGCTAATGAGAACGAAGCGATTCCCCTCATAGCGGGAAAGGGCCTTAATCAGGCTGTGGACAGTGCGGCCAAACTTTAGGTCGCCGCAAAAGCCTACAGTAAGGTTTTCGGTTTTGCCAAACCTTGAGCGAATGGTCAAAAGGTCTGTTAGCGTCTGCGTCGGGTGATGATGGCCGCCGTCCCCCGCGTTGATTACAGGCACGTTACAGCTTTTTGAGGCAAGGAGGGCTGCCCCCTCCTTTGGGCTACGCATTGCGATAACGTCAGCGTAGCAAGCTACCGTGCGGATTGTGTCGGCGAGGCTTTCCCCCTTGGCGGTTGAGCTGGCGTTAGGCTCGGCAAAGCCTATAACCCTGCCGCCAAGCCGCAACATGGCAGCCTCAAACGAAAGGCGCGTCCTTGTGCTAGGCTCAAAAAAAAGGGTGCCGAGTATTTTGCCGCGGCAGGTTTCAAGGTAGTCAGGCGGGCTTTCTATGATTTTTTCCGCAAGGGCGAATATGCCTTCTAGCTCTTTTAGGGAGAGGCTGTCGGGGTCAATGATGCTTCTTCCTTTAAGGCTGCTCAACTGCGGCCGCCTTTCATTGTTTTTGATGAAGCCGCATTAGGCGCGCCTATGTCCTTCCTAAAAAACATTCCGTCAAAGTCCACGCAAGACAAAGCCTCGTAAGCCGTCTTTTGCGCATCCTCTAGAGTTGCCCCCAGCGCGGCGCAAGCAAGAACGCGCCCGCCGCTTGTAAAAAG
>CAZDXD010000016.1:0-17435 GCA_964509415.1 uncultured Treponemataceae bacterium | reverse complement strand
TGAAAGACATTGCGGCTTTAAGCTTTGAAAATTACCGCAATTACAGGGAAGCTGTTGTGTGGTTTTTCAAAAACGCGCAAGAAGAGAAATGGTTTAAGTCGCTTGAAATTCCATACGAAAAGCAACTTATAACGCTAATCCACATTATAGATATAACGTTCAGGGAAATAGCGAATCACAGAAACACAACAGAGAACAGAAAAATCAACAGGCAGATTATTTCCATTCTCTTTGGCAAAGACAGCCTACTTGAAGAATATATGCTTTCCAATGACACAGGTACAATCACAAGGCTATACACGCTTGTTGACGATGTGAAGGATTTGGACCCTGCAATCAAAATGCACTTGAGAAACAAAATCCTCGAGCAGCACAAGGATTTCAGGTTCTACGGCACGGAAGAAAAAACTGATACAGTGATGGGTTTGCTTGTAACCTCAAAGATGATGACCGAAAAGCAGAAAGAGCTTCGACGGCTTATTGAAGTGGAGATTCCCGAAAACCAGAAAGAGCTTGCATATGCTCTGTCCCTTGGAGACTTGCGCGAAAATTCTGAATACAAAGCTGCAAAGGAAAGGCAGTCCATGCTAGACAATCGCGTGCGAACCTTCCAGGAAGAAATTGACAGGGCGCAAATTGTAGATCCTGCGGCTGTTTCTGCAAATAGGGTGGCGTTTGGAACGGTAGTGAAACTTCAAAATAATATTACAAACGAGGAAGAGACGCTGACAATACTCGGTCCATGGGAGTCGGATACGGATGCAGGCATTATCTCTTATCTTTCGCCTTTAGGCTTAAAGCTTTGCGGAAACCGCGAGGGGGATAACTTGCAGTTTTCCCTGAACAATACTGATCGCGACTATACGGTAAAATCGATTTCTGTTGCTGATTTTTAGGTGATTTTCGGAGGAAAAGCATGAGAAAAAAACTTCCGCTATGTTTATTGGCAGCCTTTATTTTTTTAAGCCTTTTTTCTCCGCTTTTCTCTCAAGAGGCGGATATTGTGGTGCTGATGGATACATCAGGAACGATTCTCCCTTGGTTTGATCAAATTTACAGCAGCGTTTTGCCGGATATAGCAGGAAAATTTATACGACAGGGGGATATGTTCCATCTTATTTCATTCAACTCACGCGCAAATCTTGAGCTTGTGCAACCGGTCGAAACCCAGTCGGATATTTCCCGCATTGTTTCAAGGGTTATGCTTTTATATCCGCTGGGCAGAAATTCGGATTTCCTTTCGGGACTTAACTTTACATGGCAGTATCTTTCAGGCTTAGATCGCCAAAGAGAGAAAATTGTCATTGTCATATCCGACGGCATTTTTAACCCGCCAGACTCAAGTCCCTATGCGTCATTTACCCTCCGGCAAGTGCAGGAAGAGGTTAATCAGTACGCGGCACGAATGCGCGAAGCCGGATGGCAGGTTTACTGTATAACGCTTCCATATTCTGCGGACATTGCGGTGCTTCCGCTTGACGGAAGCGCAATTACAGAGCGAATAACAGATGAATCTTCGCAGCAGATTGCGGCAACTTCCGGAACTGAACAGGCGGCGCGCTCTGGTTCCGCCGCGGAGCGCGGTGTTTCTGCCACAGAAAGTGTGCCTGCCGCAACTGGACGCGCCTATGGCACAGAGAACGCAGCAACCGCAGAAGGCAGTCTTTCTGGTACAGTGAACACATCAACTGCGGAACGCGGTATTTCCGGTGCAGGAAGCATCCCAGCTGTAGAAAGCGCGTCATCTGTGGGACGCGCCTCCGCTACGGAAGGCGTGTCTCCTGCGGAGCGCGGTGTCTCCAGTACCGGAGACGTACCTACTGAGACAGGGCGCGCTTCCGGCACAGAGAACGCACCTGCCGCGATTGGACGTGCCTCTGGCACAGAGAATGCATCAGCCGTAGAAGGCAGTGTTTCCGGTGCAGGAGGTGCATCGGGTACAGATGAATCCTTCTTTCGCTCAAACGGATTTATTTTGCCCGCAATATTTTTGATTATTCTGGCGCTTGTTATTTTAATCGCTGTAATTGCCTTTGTTTCAAGGCGGACGGCAAAGCCAGTTGCTGAAATTAACAAAGCAGCAGGCGCAGAAAACAGCGCAGGCAGGAGACAGGCTGTATTTGCCGAATATACGCGAAAAAAAGCTTCTGCAGTCGGAGCCGTGCCGCTTGCCCGCGAGGCGGGTTTTGAGGCTGCAAAGGCAGGCGAAGCCTTTTATATTTCTGACAGCTACGGCAAAGTCACGCTCAATCTTTATGTGGAAAGGCAGAATAGTCGTATCGGGAGACGAAATGTGCATCAAATGAAGGCAGGCTCCAGATTGTCTATTGGAGGTGGAGCCTCTTCGTTCCTTGTTTTTCTTGTAAAATTCCCGGCGAACCTTGCCGAAATCCGCTATGATGGAAGGCGGTGTTCCCTTGCAATTCTTAAGCCGGAGTTTTTTCCTTATGAAAAATCCAGCATAATTGAAGACTGCCTTGAGCGACCCGTAACGATTGTGTCGGATAAAGGCTATCCGGTAACGTTTATGCTAAGGCAGTTTGAAGACCCTGTAGTGACCTTGAACAGGCTTCTTAATTCAATTAACGAAGATTAACCTTTAAGAAGGCTGTATTCCGGAGCCGTCTGTTCCTGTGCCTTCGCTTTCTTCGTTCAGGATTTTTTCCGCCCGCCTTTGCAGGGCACCGGCGTTTTTATTTGTTGCGAGATTTTCGACTATGCTCCTGACCGATGCGTATCTGTTTTTCTCATACATATCAAGCCCTATGCTTTGCGAAAGAACATCGCCGCTAGACAAATAAGCGGCGGAAAGCTCTGCAGTGTTTTCACTCTCAATTCCCGCAAAGAGTTTCCCCAGCTCATGGCAAAGCCAGCTCTGCTTTTCGTCATTGACAGCGGACATGGCTATTTTTGCAATATCGCCGCAGGACGATTCAAAGTGATACTCAAGCAAAACTTCCGCAGCCTTTACGCGCAGTTTACCGCCTGCCTTTTCGTCTTTAAGGGTTTCAGTTAAAAAAGTCTTTCCCTCTTCCCTCCCCAATGCGCCAAGCACTTCATAAGCTTGGAGTTTTATGCTTTCAACAGGATCTGTTTTTGCGCGGTACAAAATATAAGGAATAGCTTCGCTAAGATTCATTTTTTCTGCGGCGGACAATGCCTCTTGGCGCACTTTATAGTACGAGTCCTTAAATGCTTCTAGGATAATGTCCTTAGCGGCGGAATCAGAATTGAAATTGGACAATGCTGAAACCGAAGCGCTTCGCAAAACAGGATCGCTCTCGTTAAAAAGAGATGCAATCGTATCAATATCTTCGCTGTTTTTTAAGGTTCCAAGCGCATTTGCCGCCCCTGCCCTTATTACAGCGTTTTCTTCTGTGTTGCCTGCAATTTCTGCAAGCTGCCAGCGGATTTCCGAGCAATCAAGATTTATAATTACACTTATAATATCCTGGCGAAAAACAAGCTGCTGTTTTTCGTTGTCAAAAAAATCTTCTTCCATTAAGTTAATGAGAAAAACTGCATCGTCACTGGAGCCTGTTTTTGCAATCGCCTTGACAGCCGGAGAAGCAAAATCGTAGTTTCCGCTTTCCGCAAGGGAATGCAGAGCGGGCAAAAGCGAAGAAAGCCCTGTTTCCCCTGCATAATTTACAGCGGCTGATAAAAGAGACTTTCTGACATCGTATGGATCTTCAAGAATTTCAGCGCATTCCTCTTCAAGTATTGGGTTTTTCAGGGTTGCAAAAAAACGCAGAACGCCTTCGCGAACGGAATCATTCTTTGAACGCAGAAAAAGATTGTAAAGATCTTCATTGTATTCTGTGTTTTCTTCCTCGATAAGCTCGTCAATCAGCTCAAGAATTTCAGAATCAAGGGCATAGTTAAGTATGTCATGCCGTGATACTTCCTGCCCTTGAAGCAAAGACGAAAAGAAAAACACAGCGGCATAAATAAGCGGAATTTGAAAAAGCCTGAATAGTCTCTGCATTTTATTCTCCTTTTGATGAGTTGAAATACCTCTCTATAAAACCCTTTCGGAAAGAAGCAAAGCGGTTTTCGCAAATTGCATTGCGCGCTTCTTTTATCATCTGATTCATAAATGCAAGATTGTGATAACTTAAAAGCATGGCGGCAAGTATTTCCCTGCTTTTGTAAAGATGATGCAAATAGGCGCGCGTGTACCCGCGGCACACGCGGCAGCTGCATTCGGCATCAGGCGGGGAAAAGTCCGTGCTGTACTGCGATTTCTTTATGGCGATAGGTCCATCGCGGGTAAAAAGCGAGCCGTTCCTGGCATTGCGTGTTGGAAGCACACAGTCAAAAAGATCAATGCCATTATAAACCGCGTCGAGGATATAATCAGGCGTTCCAATTCCCATAACGTACCTTAGCCTATCATCAGGAAGATACCCCGCGGTGAGGGCGAGATATTCTGAAAAAATTTCAGGCGGCTCTCCCACAGAAAGACCACCTATAGCAATGCCTGGCGTGTTCAAGGAGGATGTTGCATCTGCGCTTTCCTTGCGCAAGTCAGGGAAAAAGTTTCCCTGCACAATAGGAAAAAGGCATCCATGATATCCTTCTGAAGTTTCCTGCCAAGCCTTGTAAGCCCTTTTGCCCCAGTCTATTGTTATGCGAAGCGCTTCTTCCGCTTTTTTTCTTTTAATTCCGTATGGCGTGCACACATCGAGCTGCATTTGAATATCGCTATTAAATGATTCCTGCAAGGTGACAACTTTTTCAGGCGAAAGAAAATGGGTTGAGCCGTCAATGTGGCTTCTAAAACGCACGCCTTCCGGCGTAATTTTTCTGAAAGATGAAAGGGAAAAAATTTGAAAGCCGCCGGAATCAGTTAAAAAATTTTTTTTCCAGCCTGAAAAGCCGTGAAGCCCGCCAGCTGTGCGTATCACCTCCTCGCCGGGACGCAGGTAAAGGTGATATGTGTTGGCTAAAATAATGTCAAAGCCTATTTCTTCAAGCGAATCCTTTGCAACGGCTTTTACAGTCGCGTTTGTGCCAACCGGCATAAAGGCAGGCGTTTCAACAATTCCGTGCGGAAGGGCCGCTTTTCCGGTTCTGGCGCGGCATGACGTGTCTCTATGCGTGATGGTGAACATAGGTATGCTTTTATCCATATTTACGTCCTTGCTGTTTTCAAAATTCCGATGGAGGAAGCCGCAAAAACGACAAGCGGAACCCATGCTCCCGCGGCAGGTGAAATATATTCCCATTTTGCCAAAAGCATTGTAACCATCTGCAACACATAATAAGAAACGGCAACTGAAAGGCTTAACAAGAGGCTCATAAGCAAAATGTTTTTTTTGAAGCGGCCTGCAAGGGACACCGAAAAAAACAAAACCACAAAGATTGTAAGCGGATACGAAAATCTTCTGTAATAGTTTGCAAGAGACTCAGCGTATGGCTGCCCTGCGCGGCGAAGATTTTCAATATGCTTGCCAGCCTCCGCTACAGGGAGTTCGTCCACTGAAGTAATATTGCGGCGAAAAAGCTCTGGCTCCTCGTCAAATGTAAATTCGCCGGCATCGTCCGGAAAAAGATTGTTTCCATCTGAAACAAAAGCGGTTGGTTCTGAAAGAAGCCATTTGCCATCCGTCCACCTTGCAGAAGGAGAACGCACAACGGCATAGAGATTTCCATTTTCATCGCGCACGGCAATAAAAAGATCATAAAGCGTTTGATCAGAATCGCGATAATATTCTGCAGTGTATACAACCGTGCCGCTGTCATCCATAACCACTATATTCGCGTTGCTAAGCGAAGTGTCTAACCTTGTAAGCATGCGGGTTAGCTCGTTTTTCCTGACAAGAGTATGAATTACCACCCTGTCTTCAAAAAAGAACATGGCAAGAGAAAAAAGAAGTCCTGCAACAAGAAGCGGCAGTGCAAGGGCATAGAGAGGATACCCTGAAGAAAAAACCGCTGTCAATTCATTTTGCGCGTACATATTCCCGATTGTATATGAGGCGGCAAAAAGAACCGCAATCGGCATGGAATAAGAAACACATTTTGGAACGTAAAGGAGAAGAACGCGGCAAACATCAGAGAAAGACGCATCGTTTGCAAGATAGCGCCACAGGTTTGAAAAAAGGTCTACAAGCTCAAGGAGAAGAACAAAAAAGATCAGGGAGACAAAGCAGGCTGGAAGAAACTGCTTTAGCAGGTATCTTTGAAACCTGTTCATTTTGCAATCCTAAGCAAAAGGACAATAATGCCCGCTATTAAAACAACCGCATTTGGAAGCCACATTGTAATTACGCCGTTAATGGCAAGGCGAAGGCTCAAAGTCTGCCCGCCTACAAGCAAAACCCAGTAAATTACGGCGATAATAAGACCTGCAATAAAGCCTACAGCCTGCCCATTTGTTTTTGCGCCGAGACCTAACGCAAATGCAAGTATTGAAAAAAAGAGAGCGCCAAGCGGAACGGAAAATTTCTTGTTAAATTCCATGCGCCACATATTAAGCGTCCTGTCCGTTTTTAGCTTTTCTGGGGCGATTTCAGACTCCTTGACTTTAAGCTCGCGGTATAGGTCGCGCGAGCTCATTTCACGCGGCGTTATGCTTCCGGAACTCGAACCAAACAAATTCTGCAAGAGAAGATTATAAGAAAGCGTATCCGAAGCAATGACATCAAAATCTTTTTCACTGTCATTCTTGAATGTAAACACGGAAGCGTCTTGCATTTTCAATGTCATAAGGACAGCAGGATCGGAAGAATCCTCAATCGCGGTTCCCGGCGCGGAAATCACTCGCCTCTCCCCCGCCGCTCCTGAATCAATTACAAGAATCCTGTCCATAAAGTTCCCATCGATGTTCCCGGAAACAATAACGGCATTCTGGTTTTTTTTAATCGAATTGGATTCAAGTTCCAAGGCTGGCGAGGAAGCTACAATTTCCCTGCGAAGACGGTTAAACCGTATTGTTCCTAGCGGAAGAAAAATATCATTGACAATAAAAGATGACACGGAAATTGCAAAGCCTGTAAGAAGGACAGGAAGAAAAAGAAATCGCGCGGAAAAGCCTAAAGCGCCCGCCGCGAGAAATTCCCTGTCGGAAACAAGGCGGCCTGTTGCCATTAAAGTGCCTACAAGAGCCGCAAAAGGAGCGGAGGTTGCTATTATCGACGGAAGGGAATAAAAGATTAGCCGCGCTACATCTTTAAGAGGCACATGCTTGGAAAGCACATCCTCTGCCAAAAGAAGAATCTGATTTATAAAAAAGATGAAAAAGAAAAAAAGAAAAAGAACAAAGAAATAAAGAAGTATTTCTTTTGCAACATAAGCGAAAAAAATCCTGCTGCTGCAAGAGCTGTTTTTTTTCATTCTTTTATATGCCTGCAAACCACGAGCGCAACAAGGTGTTCGAGCAGTTTAATTTGGTGAACATTAAATTCCGGTAGAGCCATATCCCCCTTCGCCGCGTTTTGTCTCTGAAAGGGCTTGCTTTTTTTTGAAAACACCCCTGAAAACCTGATGCACTACAAGCTGCCCTATTCTATCCCCATCGTGTACGGTAAAAGGCTCCTCGCCGAAATTGGCAAGAAGGACTTTAATCTCACCGCGATAGTCAGAGTCAATAGTACCGGGCGCGTTAAGAACTGTTATGCCATATTTGAGTGCAAGCCCCGACCGCGGGCGAAGCTGTACTTCATAGCCGCATGGAATTTCAAGCGAAATTCCTGTTGGAACAAGGGCGCGCTTGCCAGGCTCAATGACCAAAGGCGCGTCCAACTTCGCGGAGACATCCGCACCCGCAGCCTCCGCTGACTGATACAACGGCGCGCTTGCATCGGGCGCGGCGGCATAAAAAATATCTACCTGTTCAGTTCCGCCCGCGCCCGCAGAGTCAAAGCCCATGCCCAAAGCCTTTTTAGCGTGTGTTTTCGCTTTCAATGGCATCGATATAGGAAAGGTTAAGCCTTCCCATTTTGTCGATTTCCAAGAGCTTGACAGGAATTTTCTGTCCTTCAGAAAGAACATCGGTAACGTTGGCAATTCTGGAACGCGAAAGGCGGGAAATATGGCACAAGCCCTCTTTTCCGGGAAGAATTTCTATAAACGCGCCGAAATCCATAATCCTTTTTACAACGCCATCGTATATTTTTCCGACTTCAGGGTCGTCCACTATCCCTTTTATCATATCCTTTGCGGCAAGGGCGTTTTTCGCGGTTTTTCCGTAAATTGTTACAGTGCCGTCATTCTCAGTATTGATTGTCACTTGGCATTTTTCAGAAATTGCCTTTATGGTCTTCCCGCCGGGACCTATCAAAGCGCCGATTTTATCCGTGTCTATGCGCATAACTTCAATGCGGGGAGCGTATTCTGAAATTTTTGGGGCTGGCTTGCTGATTGTTTTATTCATAATTGAAAGAATATGAAGCCGCCCCCGCTTTGCCTGATTAAGGGCCTTTTTCATAATTTCAGAGGTTACCCCTGCGATTTTAATGTCCATCTGAAAGCCGGTGATTCCATCGGCAGTCCCCGCTACCTTAAAATCCATGTCGCCAAGATGGTCTTCCTCGCCAAGTATATCGGAAAGAATCGCGTATTTCTCATATTTTTCGCCTTCAGTAACTAAGCCCATTGCTATGCCGGCGACAGGCTTTTTCATCGGTATACCCGCGGCGAGCATGCAAAGCGTTCCGCCGCAAACGGATGCCATAGAGGAAGAGCCGTTAGACTCCATAATCTCCGAGACAACGCGGATAGTGTACGGAAACTCATCGCGGCTAGGCACCATCGGCTCAAGAGAGCGGTGAGCAAGATTTCCGTGCCCGATTTCACGGCGTCCTGTTCCCATGCGGCCAACTTCGCCAACAGAATAAGGCGGAAAATTGTAATGCAAAATAAAATGCTCTCTTCTGTCGCCGTCAATGTCATCATAAACCTGCTCATCGAGCATTGTTCCGAGCGTCGCAACAGCGAGAGACTGCGTTTCACCGCGCGTAAAAAGCGCAGAGCCGTGCGGACGCGGCAACACATTAATTTCGCAAGTAATTGGGCGTATATCCTCCGTTCCGCGACCGTCAACGCGCACACCCTTCTCTAAAATGCTCTTGCGAAGGATTTTATATTCCATATCATCAAAAAGCGCGTTAAAAAGCTTAAGCTGAATTTCATCCTCAAGCTGTTCGGCATAGCGGCTTTTGAAATCGGACTTTACGGCATCAATCGCCTCATGGCGCAGTTGTTTTCCTTTAACAAAGCAGGCTTCTTCCATGCGCGGATAAGCCGCATCAAAAATTTCCTGCTCGTTTTCAAGGCTGACATTCAAGGGCGCAAGCGGGAGCTTTTCTTTTCCGGCACGAGCGCGCAGGTCGTCCTGCAGCTTGCACATTGCTGAAATAAACACTTGAGCTTTCTCAAGCGCACCAAGCATAATTTCTTCTGAAACTTCCTTCGCGCCACCTTCAACCATTGTAAAGCCGTCAGCGGTTCCCGCCACGACAATTTCCATCTCCGCACTCTCGATTTGCTCGAAAGTCGGGTTAATGACATATTCACCGTTTATGTAAGCGACGCGGGCGGCGGCTATAGGCCCGTTGAAGGGAATATCCGAAATATGGACGGCAGCGGAACTCGCTATTACTGCGAGAATGTCGGGCGGGTTTTCCATGTCCGATGAGACGCAGGTGGGGACAATTTGAATATCCCTGCCAAATGACTTTTCAAAAAGCGGGCGCATTGGCCTGTCAATCAGTCTTGAAACTAGGATTTCCTTATCCTTAGGCCGCCCTTCCCTCTTAATAAAACCGCCGGGAATTTTACCGGCGGCATAGTATTTTTCGTTATAGTCCACTGTCAGGGGCACATAATCGAGCCCTTCCTGACTTGAAGAAGACGCGCAGACAGTCGCAATAACAGCCGACCCCGCGTATTGAACATAAACCGCGCCGTTTGCCTGTTTTGCAATGCGTCCGGTTTCCAGTATTAAATCATCATCGCCAATGCGATACGTAATTCTTGTAGTTGACATTTATGCATAATCCTTAAGAAAAAAAAACGATTTGGACAGCTTGGAGAAAGCGAAAGTCTGTCCTGAAAAAAGCAATGCCGCCCGCATAAGACGGCAGAAAACCCTTGCGGTTATTTGCGAAGCCCAAGCTCTTTAATCAGGGAGCGGTAACCTTCAAGATTTGTCCGCTGCAGATACTTAAGAAGGCGGCGGCGGCGGCCAACAAGAATAAGAAGGCTTCTTTGTCCGCTTTTGTCTTTTTTGAATTTCGTGTAATGACTTGTAAGCTCGCGAATGCGCTCTGTAAGAATCGCAATCTGCACATTGACATTTCCAGTGTCTTTTTCATTCGCACCAAACCTGGAAACCAGCATTTCTGTTTTTTCTTTAGCAAGAGCCATGTTTACTCCTCAAAAATTCTATTCCGCTATATGCCTGAAGCCCGTCGAACAAAGCATTGGCTTTTTCACCTGTTGCAATTTTGCCTCGGCGGAACAAAAGTTTTTCCTCACACTCAATCAAAACTGCCAGTCCGTCAAAAGAACAAAAGCATTCCGCGGGATTTGTCTCAGCTCCGCGCAAAACCGCAGAATACCTTCCTGCGGGAGGAAGAATTTGCGAAAAAGCTGATGCCTTCGCGCAAAACGCGCATAAATCCTGCTCCCCGCGCTTTTCGGCTGAAAGCTGCCAGCTCACCTCCGAAATATCCAAGACAAAAGCCCTGCCCATCAGCCTTTCGGCGGCGGGAAAATCCGCGCACAACACCGCTTCCCGGATTTCTGTAGAGCTTACCCGCCTGCCGTCAAGGACAACCTGCGCAAGAGGCTCAAAAGCAAAACCGAAGCGGCCAGCATCCTGCGCTATTTCCCTTTGCCCTGTGCAAAGCTGATAGCCGCAACGGAAATCTTCCCCGACGGACAGATAGCGCATAAGGGCATTTTCAGCCAGCATCTTCAGAAAATCGCTGCCATTCATTTTACTGAAATTATAAGAAAAGTCAATCACCAGCGCGAAGGCAAGGCCGCACTGCGCCATAGCTTCAAGCCTCTGCCGCAACGTGGAAATGCATCCTGCGGGCTTTCCGTTCTTTTCCGGCGAATGCGCCCGCCGCTGAAATGTTACGGCGCCCGGCACAAGAACAGAGGACGCGCCCGGCGCTTTCCCTGCCTCAATGAGGCTGTTTTTTGAAGCATTAGCAACTTTCGTAAAAAGAGCCGCGTGGCCCAGATGGCAGCCGTCAAAGTCGCCTACAGTAAGCGCCGAAAAAGCCTGCGCGCCTTTCCCCGGCAAGGCTGCCTCCACCCATGAGCGCAAAAAGGCTGAAAGTGCCGCGCCGCCGTCCGCTATTGTCTCTTCCCAGCGAAAAACCCGCATCTAGGTATCCTTAAAAAACAAAATCGTAGAAAAGCTCGCCGCTTTCGGCATGGATAACGCCCGCAAACAAATTCCTGCAAAAAACAGCCATGCGGGAGCCGCAGGGCGCTTGCGGAGGGGTCTCGAACCATTGCAAGGAGAGAGCCTTCCCGGATCGAAAGGCATCTAAAGCGCTCTCTTTAAGAAAAAGCACGTTAAAGCCGCAGGTTTCAGCAATTTCAGGGGTAAAGTCCATAGCCTTAGCGCGAATTTCTTCAAAAGAAGGCAAAAGAGGCTTTTCGGCGGCGGTGTTTCCAGAAGCTGCATTTTCGCAGCAGGCGGGAAAGGCTTTTAAGGCGGAAAAACCCGCTGCATTTTCAAGCAAAAATGAGCCTACGGAAAGCCGTCTTAGCAAAGAGAGAAACGCCGCAGAGCCCGCTTTTTCAGCAATGTCTCGGGCAAGAGCGCGGATATATGTTCCTTTAGAGCAGCGCACGCGCACAACCGCTTTAGCAACAGGGCTGTCAGCAGGCAAGTCCTCCGGAGAAGCAGCGTCGTCGTTCTGCGAAATAAGGAGTTCCGGCGTAATTTGATAAACAGTGATTTCCCTTGCCTGCGGGGAAACCTGCACACCACTTCGCGCAAGGTCAGACAGCCGCTTTCCGCCCTGCTTGAGCGCTGAATATTCAGGAGGGGTTTGCAGTATCTTTCCAGTAAAACTTGGCAAAACCGCAAGCACTTCTCCCGCAGTCGGCAGGGGCTTTTCTCGCACAACAGTGCCTGTAGGGTCAAGGGTGTCAGTTTGCACGCCAAAGCTAATTTCCGCGCGATATTCTTTTGGCAGAGCTTCTATAAAAGGCGCAAGGCGGGTAAGCTTTCCTGTAAGGACAACAAGAAGCCCGTCAGCAAAAGAATCAAGCGTGCCGGTGTGCCCGGCTTTTGCGCAAAAAGCGCTTTTGACAGAAGATATGGCGGAAAAACTCGTTATGCCTCTAGGCTTTGCCAGAAGAACAATTTTGCTTTCGCAAGGATTATGCGGGCGAATCATTTTCGCTGCCAGATTCCCCGCCGGGAGCGTTTTCCTTGTCCGCAGTCACGAGGCTGTCAATTTTTCTTACCATGTCAAAGCCTAATCTTACGCTTTCGTCAAAAAAAAACGCAAGTTTTGGAAACATCCTGAGGCGAAGCTTTTTTCCGAGAACAGACTGAATAAAGCCTTTAGCGCTTTCAAGACCGACAACGCCTTTTTTTACCGTACGCGCATTCTGAAACCCGGACACATAAACTTTTGCAAACGAAAGATCAGAAGAAACTTCGACGCGCGTTATGGAAAGAAAAGAAGAAACGCGGGGGTCTTTGATTTTTCCGGAAAGAATCAGGGCTGAAATCTCTTCCCTAATCTGCTCGCCCAGCCTGTCAAGCCTGTGCCCTTCCACGCCTCACGCCTCGCCCTGCACTGCGGCGGTATCGGCTTCGACCGTGTCTTTTAGTTTTCTTGCTACCTCAACGTATTCAATAAACTCAAGCTGATCGCCCGGCTGCACGCCATCGTAGTTTTCAAGCCCAATGCCGCACTCAAAGCCTGCCGCAACTTCCCTGACATCGTCCTTAAAGCGCCGCAGGGAAGAAACCTTGCTTGAATGCACCACAATTCCGTCTCTTATAACATTGACATGGGCGGAGCGGCGCACCACTCCCTGCAAGACGTATGAGCCCGCAATAACGCCAACCTTTGAAATTCGTATAGCCTCCCGCACCTCCGCGGAGCCGATAACCTCTTCTTTAATGTCAGGCTTGAGAATGCCCTCCATAGCGTGTTCAATTTCTTCAACCGCCTTGTAAATGACATTGTACTTGCGGATATCGACCTTTTCCTGCTCGGCAAGAATCTTTGCTTGCGGTGTCGGGCGCACGTTAAAGCCAATGATAATCGCATTTGAGTCAGCGCTTGCAAGCATAACGTCAGAATCGTTAATCGCGCCTGCGGAAGCGTGAATAACATTAAGCCGTATTTCTTTAGTGGAAAGCTTTTCAAGCGACTGCTTGAGAGCCTCGACAGAGCCCTGCACGTCGCCCTTGATAATTACCTTAAGCTCGCTTACCTCGCCTTCGTCAATAGTGCTGTAAAGATTTTCAAGCGTAACCTTCTTGACATTGCGCGCGCTTTCAAACCGCTTGAGCTCCTGCCTTTTAACGGAAATCTGCCTTGCAATGCGCTCGTTTTCGGTTACCTGGAACGGGTCGCCCGCATTCGGCATTCCTTCAAGACCGAGAATCTCGACAGGCATACTGGGCGTGGCTTCTTCAATCTTTTCGCCCCTATCGTTAAAGATAGCCCGCACGCGGCCTGAATAAATGCCGGCGACATAAGCGTCGCCCGTGCGGAGTGTCCCGCGCTGGACAAGAATAGCGGCGACAATTCCGCGCCCGTGGTCAATCCTCGATTCAATAACCTTGCCTTCCGCGCGGCAGTCATAATTTGCTTTAAGCTCTAGGATTTCTGCCTGAAGAAGAATCGCATCGAGAAGGTCATCAAGCCCTTCCTTTTTAAGGGCGCTGATATAGACAAACATTGTCTCGCCGCCCCATTCTTCAGGAGAAAGCCCAAGCTCGGAAAGCTGCCTCTTTACCTTATCCGGATTAGCTTCCGGCTTGTCGATTTTGTTTACAGCGACAATAATGGGAACATTCGCTGCCTTGGCATGGTTAATCGCCTCGACAGTCTGCGGCATTACGCCGTCGTCCGCTGCGACAACAAGAACTACAATGTCGGTAAGGTCCGCGCCTCGAGCCCTCATCATTGTAAAGGCCTCGTGCCCCGGCGTGTCAAGGAATGTAATGCGGCCCTTTGGCGTGTCTGCAATGTAGGCTCCAATGTGCTGGGTTATGCCGCCAAACTCGCCCTCCGCAACATGGGTGCTCCTTATAGCGTCGAGTGTCTTTGTCTTTCCGTGATCAACGTGCCCCATGATTGTAACGACAGGCGGGCGAGCTTTAAGCTCCGCGTTTTCATCGCTTTCGCGCTCGATAACGGTTTCGTCATACAGGCTGACAATATGCACCTCGCAACCATATTCCGAAGCGAGAATCGTGGCAGTATCCGCGTCAATCGACTGGTTAACCGTTACCATCATGCCCATTTCCATTAGCTTGGCGATAATTTCCGATGCCTTCAAATTCATTTTGCGGGCAAGTTCCGAGATTGAAATTGATTCCATGATTTCAATCTCTTTTGGAATGGCGCTGATTTTATCCTGCTGCCTTTTTTTCTGCTGGAGGAGCTTTTCTTCAAAATCGTCTTCTTTCTCGCGCTTGGCATATGCCTTTTTGCCCTTAAAGCTCTTTTTGCCTGCCTGCGAGCGGGCGCCCGCAGGCATTGGCGCGGAAGTTCCGCCAAAGCCGCCGGCGGGCCGCTGGCCAGAAAAGCCGGCAGAGCGCGCGTTTCCTTGCCCGAATGTGCCCGGCCTTCTTTCGCCAGACGCGCCGCCCCGGTAGCCTCCCTGCCTTTGCCCGTCGCGCGCGTTTTCCCTTGCCTGCGCCCCAGAGAAATTGCCGCGGTTCCTGTCGTATGAGCCGCCGCCAGTACCTGACGAATAACGATTGCCGCCGTAATGCTGCCCCCCGCGGTCTCTTGGCCTGTCCGCTAGATTCCCTGCCTTAATGTTAGGCCTTCTTTGGGTTAATATGTCGACCGCGTTCCGCTCGCCGCCTGCATCAGGGCGCGGAGCTTGGCCCGCGGCTGGGCGGTTAGCGCTTGCAGCCCCCTGCTGCTCGCTTTGCTGGCGGCTTTCAGGAGCCGCCTTGTCCCGCTGCTCGCTTCCGCTTGCGGAAGAAGGATGCCGTTTTTTTACAACAACAACCTTCCTTTTTGGAGGCTGACCCGAAGCCGCGCTATCGCCATCATGCCCGCCTGCCGCCTCGCTGCCGCGGAGATTGCGTTCAGCGGTTTCCTCTGGATTAGAAACCGCAGGCTCAGGCCTTGGTTTCTTATTCAGAATGACTTTCGGTTTATGGGTGTTCTGGGAATCTTCTGGCATATAACTCCTCTATTCTCCGTCTTCATCATCTTCGTATTCAAAGCTAAGTTCAACTCCGCAGTTTGGGCAATGTGTCATGTCAATGGTAATTCTCGCGCCGCATTCAGGGCACTCAAATTCCTCTTCATCGGCAAGCGGCGCGGCGGCTTCTTGCTCCTCAAGGACAACCGCCGCCTCCTTCTCTTCCATATCTTGAAGGTCGCCAGAGAAAAGATCGTCAACGGCTTTTCTCGGCTCGACAGAAATATCCATTTCCGCAAAATCTTCCCGCGTCCTCACATCGATATTCCAGTCAACAAGCCTGTTCGCAAGACGCACATTGCGCCCTTCTTTTCCGACAGCAAGCGAAAACTGCCTTTCAGAAACAACCGCGCACGCGGAACGCCTTAGCGAATCAACAATGACAACATCGTCCACTTCCGCAGGCGAAAGCGCGTTTTTAATGAACTCGCGCGGGTCGGAATCATAGCGGAGAACATCGATTTTTTCTCCTGAAAGCTCTTCAATTACATTTTGAATGCGGGAGCCTTTAAGCCCCACGCACGCGCCTACAGGGTCAACGTCATCCCTATGCGAAAAAACGGCAACTTTTGTGCGGTATCCAGGCTCGCGCACAATTTTATATATTTCTACAGTCTTGTCATATATTTCAGGAATTTCAAGCTCAAGTATTTTCCGCACAAATTCAGGGTCGGTTCTTGAAAGCACAACCTGCAAGCCCATCGGCGTTTTTTTCACTTCGTGAACGTAAGCCTTTATTCTTTCGTTCATCTGGTAATTTTCGCGCGGCGACTGGTATTTTTTAGGGAGAATCCCTTCGGTTTTGCCAAGGTCAACAAAAATGTTGTCGTTGCGCTTTCTCTGGCAATAGCCTATGACAATCTCGCCCTCTTTGTCCTTAAAGTCGGCATAGAGGGAATCCTTTTGAATATCCCGCACGGACTGGCGCGCTGTCTGCTTTCCCGACTGGACGGAAACCCTGTCAAAGTCCCTTGGGTCAACTTCAATCAAAAGCTCATCGCCTTCCTCGCATTCGGGGTCAAGCTCAAGGGCTTCCTCAAGCTCAATTTCAGTCAAGGGATCGTAAACGCCATCGACAACAATCCTGCGCGAATAGATTGAAACCTCCGAGTGATCGTCGGAGAAAGTTACGACAGCGTTATCGCTTCTGCCAAACTTGCGCTTGTACGCCGCTTTCAACGTATCCTCAATCATCTTCAAAACGTGCTCTTCGCTAATTCCCTTTTCCCGCACAAACTGGTTTACAGCATCTGATATTTCTGAAGACATTCAAAACCTCGCTTTGCCTAATTCTCAAGCTCCGTCAGCCAAATCCGAAAGCTTCGCCTTGGAAATTTCGCTGTACGGATATTCTTTCTGCCCGTCTTTTCCGGACAGGATAACTGCATTGCAGCCGGAAGAAACAATCCGCCCCTCAACCCATCGGGCTTCAGGTATATGCCAAATGCGCACCGCCCGCCCTTCAAAGAGGCTGAACTCGCCGGCGTTCTTCAAAACCCTGCCGATTCCCGGAGAAGACACCTGCATTTGCAAATCGCCAGAGCCCAAAAGCACCTCAAGCCTTGCCTGCAAAACCTGATGCACGGAAGCGCACTCGTCAATGCCAATGTCCCCCTTGCCTGCAATCACCGCCGAGACCTGCACAGCGCCCGCCCGCCTTGAGATGTTAAGCTCGACAAGCGAAAACCCGAGCGCGCGGACAATCTTGCCGCATTCCTCAAAAAACGGGAGCTTTTGCAAATCGACATATTCCACTGCGGAATTCCTAAAAAAAAGCCCGAATACAAAAAAAGAGCCGCTTTAACGACTCTTCAACGCATTGAACCCTACTTCCGCCTTATACTACAGGATTGCATATAAAATGTCAACATGGCTGGAAATTGCTTTTGCAATCAAAGCAATCCAAACACAATTACAACGATAATTCAATCACAATTACGAGCGTAATTTAGGTACATTTACGGCGACAATTCAGACACCAAGCTCAGCAAGGCTCCGCTAGTATACCATTCCCTAAATAGCAAGCCCTTTTTTCACTTCCTCCTAGCTGC
>CAZDXD010000015.1:0-17478 GCA_964509415.1 uncultured Treponemataceae bacterium | reverse complement strand
GTGTCGCAATACAGCATGCGGCGAGTGTAGCATAGGAAAGGGGGTGAGGGCAAGCCTGCCGGCCGGCAGGCAGGCGGCGGTTTTTTCGCTGCAAGAACGGCGATTTTTGTTGCGCAAAAACGACGATTTTTGCAACAGTCATACGTCCGTATGCATGACAGTCATACGTACGTATGCGTGTCATCAATCTGCGCCAGATGGGTGTCTGAATTGTCGTTGTTTTAGTGGATTAGTGGACTAGTGAATTAGTTTTCTAGTTTCTTAGTCTCTGGGGCTGTGCAAGAAGCTTTCTGCTTGCGCTTGCTAAAAGCTCCCTGCTCCACCCCAGCCACTAGACCACTAGATTACTAACCCACTAATCCCCCCGCCTTGAGCAACTCTCCCTTTAATGCTAATCTTGCCTTATAGGGAGAAAGATTATGCACCTTGTCTGTCTTGACCTTGAGGGCGTGCTTGTGCCTGAAATATGGATTGCATTTGCCGACGCTACGGGGATACCGGAACTGAAAAAAACAACGCGCGACGAGCCTGACTACGACAAGCTAATGCGCGGAAGGCTTGCCATTCTTGAAGAGCGCGGGCTAAAGCTCGCCGACATTCAGCGCGTCATTGCATCTATTGACCCGCTTGAGGGTGCTTTTGAGTTTACAGCCAAATTGCGCGAAAAGGCGCAGCTTGTCATTCTTTCAGACACTTTCAGGCAGTTTGCAGACCCGCTCATGAAAAAGCTTAACCGCCCTACGCTTTTCTGCAATGACTTGGAGGTTGCAGATGACGGAAGGATTACAGGCTACAGGCTGCGCCAAAAAGACGGCAAGAGGAAGGCTATAGAGGCTTTCCATTCCATGAACGTTAGGGTTTTTGCGGCGGGAGATTCGTACAACGACTTGAGCATGATTAAAGAAGCGGACGCGGGGGCACTTTTCCGCGCGCCAGAAAACGTAAAGCTTGAACATCCCGAACTCGCTTGCTTTGCAGACTACAGCAAGCTCCTTGAAGCGATAGAGGAGTTTACCCGCGCAAGCTGACGCTCGCAAAACCCTAAATCGCCCTTGACAAGAGGCATAAAAATATGGGATGCTCTTTTGCAATGGAATACACTGCGGTTGCAGAACAGAGAAAAGAGCCGCGATACGGCGTTTTTCTGAAAGTTATTGCCAAAGAAATTTCCCAGTTTCCAGGCTGTGTGGAAGATATTAGCAGAAGCGGATGCAAAATCAAATTTTCGGATGTGGAAGATTTTGATTTTGAAAGCGAATATAACGTAACCGTGTATTCTCAAGCGAACATGGAAGCTAGTAGCTTTGAGCTGACATTGAAGCCGAATTGGGCTGCCCGCAGCGGCACAGGCGCGGTGATAGGCTTTTCTGTCCTGTGCACGCCCGGATACCGTAACTTTATCCGCTTTGTTGAACGCATAGCTGAAATCGAAGAGAGTGAAGAGGCATTCGCAGACTAACCGTCCGCGAACTGCGAGCATTGGCATGTACTCCGAAGCGGAGCAGAAAAAAACGATTAAGGCTTTTAGAAAAGCTGTTTATTCCCCAAAAACTCCAATAAAAACCACAAGAAAGAATTATGATGCGCTGTTGGGGAATCCGATTCTCCCCAACAACATCGATATTGAAGAAATTGCCGCAGGGGAAGTTCCTTGCGATGTAATTGCGCCGGAATTTGCGGTAGAGAGCTTTACAATCCTTTACGCGCACGGCGGTGGCTTTGTTTCAGGGTCAAGGTACGCATACAGGAATTTCTGCGCGTCTTTGGCACACGAAACCGCCTGCCGCCTTGTTCTTCCCGAATACAGGCTTGCGCCGGAACATCCCTACCCCGCCGCGCTTGAAGACCTTTGCGCAGCTTTTACATGGACAACAGAGCACATGGCAAAGCCCGCGTTCATTATTTTTGCAGGAGACGGCGCAGGCGGGAATTTAGCCCTCTCGCTCATTCATTATCTTAAATCAAAGCAATACCCTCTTCCTGCGGCGGCAATTTTATTTTCTCCCTGGGTTGATGCTTCCGAATCAGCGCATAAAAAGAATAAAAAGAACCCTGACCCAGTTTTTGAGCCGGAGGTGCTTTCCCGTCAGGTGCTTCAATATACTTACAGCTCCAATCTTGCCAATCCAGGTGTCTCGCCCATTTTTGGCGATTTTGCAGGCTTTCCTCCCCTGTACATTCAATGCGGGTCAAATGAGCTTCTTGCCGAAGACAGCAAAAGGCTTGCGGAAAAAGCAAGGGAAAGCGGCGCGGAAGCCGAGCTTGAGGTTTTTGAAAATATGTGGCATTTTTTTCAAGGGTTCGACAGCGTAACACCAGAGGCAGGTACGGCCGTGAAAAAGGCCGGCGCGTGGGCGCGAAGCTTTCAGAAGAGCTTGCAGGCTCAAAAAAGCAGTGAAGAAATGTGAACTTGTCGCCCCCGCCGGAAGCCTTGCAAAGCTAGAATACGCTTGGGAATACGGAGCGGACGCGGCGTACATAGGCATCGGCAATTTTTCGCTTAGGGCAAAGGCTGAAAACTTTAACGAAGCGGACTGCGAAAAAGTAAGCGCGCTAAAAGCTGAATGCGCCGCGAAAGGAAGACAGCCCAAACTTTTTTGCGCACTGAACATTTCGTTTCATAACAATGACATTAAAGATCTGCTTTCGGCAATTCCTTATCTTAAAAAATACCCGTTTGACGCGTTTATCGTTCAGGACTTGGGCGCAGCTGAAATTGTCGCGGAGCATTTTCCAAAAGCAAGCCTGCATTTAAGCACGCAGGCAAACTGCATTAACGCGCGCGCCGCAAAAGCCTTTAAGCGGCTTGGGTTTTCAAGGATTGTACTGGGACGCGAAGTGTCCCTTGACGAAATAAAGGAAATTAAAGACGGCGCTCCCGACATTGAGCTTGAATGCTTTGTTCACGGCGCAATGTGTATTGCGTATTCGGGGCGATGCCTTTTAAGCGCGTATCTTTGCGGCAGAAGCTCAAATTCCGGATTGTGCGCGCACGCTTGCAGGTGGGAATGGAAGCTATATGCGGAAGAGCGGGAGCGACAAGGCGAGTTCTTCCCCGTTGAAGAAAGCGAGAACTACACGGCAATCTTTTCATCGTGCGATCTTTGCATGATAGACCATTTGGAAGAGCTTGCCAAAAGCGGCGCTGACGCTTTCAAAATCGAAGGCAGAATGAAAAGCCTTTATTACACCGCCGTTACCGTGCAGGCTTACAGGAAAAAAATCGACAGCATACAGGGGCTCATTTCTGCCGAAGAAGCCAACGCTTTTGCCGCGGAGCTTTACAATGTGCCGCACAGGAAATTCTCTACAGGCTTTTATTTTTCAAAAAGCTGTGCGGACAAGACATCGCCGGGGAAAAGTTCGGCTCCTTTCAAGACGGCGGGTACAATAGGAAAGCAAATTGAATCCGGCGAAAGCGAAAAAGGGGGTTTCCGCTATTTTGAGTTTTTTCCGCTTAACAAAATCGTTGCAGGCGAGCCTATGGGCTACATAGGTCCCGGAAAGCGCGCGATAGAGTCCGACACGGATTACATTTTTCTCGACATAAATACAGGAAAAGAAATCGCGTGGGTCGATCACTCAACGCCGTGCATTCTCCGCACGTCAAAGCCCGTTGGCAAGCGGTTTATTGCTAGAACCGCCTCCGCTTGAAAGAAGGCTTACCGCAAGGTCTACCGCGCCTGAAACTCTTTTTATGTCAAACGTGTTGAGAACCGCGATATGAAAAACCGCAGATTCAAGAAGAGTGTAAAAAAGGCTATTAGCGTCTTTTACCGCGGCTGTATTAGTAAATTCCCCGCGGCGCTGCCCTTCGATTATAATGCGCGAGAAAATATGCCTCCAGCGCAGTGTTCTGCGCCTGATTTTGTCTTCGGGGTCTTTTCCCTCTTTTTGAACCTGAAGAAGATAAGCAAGAATTACCGCAAGAAGCCTCTGGTGCTCGGAACAGGTGTTTATAATCGTGTCCATAACGGCTTTAAGCTGGGCAGCGCATGAAGAGAAATTGCTCTTCATCACTTCCTGAAGGTTTTCCTCGACATTGTCCATAACGCTCTTGATTGCATTGAGAAAAATTTCGCGCTTGTCCTTAAAATAATGATAAAGCGTAGTCCGCGTTATGCAGCTCCTCTCCGCGATTTTTTGGAATGTCGCGCCGGAATAGCCTTCTTCCGTAAAAACGGCAAGCGCTTTTTCAAGAATGTCGGCGCGGCGCTTTTCGTATTCTATAACATTTGCCATAATACAAGTTAGTATAAGCATTTCCGCGAAAAACGTAAAGATAGTCAATTAGCGACTAAACACCCGCCTGAACATTACAGCCGCGTAGTGCGGATGGATACCGCCAAACCTTGAACACGCGCAAAGCTAGCTGCAGCTTTTGCCGCCTGCCTGCCCGTTTAGCGTACTCACGCCAGCCTATCTTTTTGAGCCAGTGCAAAAGCTCGTTGCACTCCTTTATAGTTTGGTTTGGTTATTAATTTTATAGATAATAGCTGACAGAATATAGAGCTAGCAAGAAGTCTTGCGTTTTGAGCTTGCCTTAAGCTTACTGGCGATAGTGCGTTCCATATCGCGCAAAATCGCTCCTTGCTCTGCCCCAGAACCTCAGTTCTCAGTTCTCAGTTCTGAACTTAGATTCTGTTCCGCGCGGACTATTTCTTCAAAGTCATTGCCGTCAATTATTTCCTTTTCAAGAAGGCGCTCTGCAATGTAGTTTACCAAGTCGAGCTTTGACTTAAGCAACTCCTTTACTTTTTCGTAGCGCTCTGAGGTAATTTTCGCGATTTCCTCGTCAATGTACTGCTGCGTGCTTTCAGCGTAATCGCGCACAAGCTGCGGCTCCGCCTGACCGCCGCCGTATCCCGCGCCGCGCTGATTTAAGGCAACATTGCGGAAGCGGCTGCTCATCCCGTAGTCCGTTATCATGCGCCGTATAATTTCCGTAGCGTGCGAAAGGTCGTTCGCGGCTCCCGTAGAAACCGAGCCAAATACAATTTCTTCAGCCGCGCGCCCGCCCAAAAGCACGTCAACCCTGCCTAAAAGGTCTGCCTCGCTGCTCAAGTACCTGTCCTCTTCGGGGATTTGCATGGTGTAGCCGAGAGCGGCAAGCCCGCGCGGGATTATCGAGATTTTGCGCACCTTGTCCTGACCCGGCGTAAACGCCGTTACAACGGCGTGTCCCGTTTCGTGGAAGGCTACAATCCTGCGCTCGTCCTCGCGGATTACGCGACTTTTTTTCTGCAAGCCCGCTACAGCCTTTTCCACAGCCTCGCTAAAGTCTTCCATTATAACTTCTTTACGCCCTGCCCGCACCGCAAGGAGGGCGGCCTCGTTTACAATATTCGCAAGGTCAGCGCCCGATGAGCCGCTAGTGGATTTTGCAATCTCCGCAAGGTCCACGCCCTTTGCAATCTTTACGCCCTTGGAGTGTATTTTAAGAATCTCCTCTCTCCCTTTTACATCAGGACGGTCAACCGCAATTTGCCTGTCAAAGCGGCCTGGACGCAAGAGCGCGGGGTCAAGGACATCAGGGCGGTTTGTCGCCGCAAGAAGGATAAGCCCCGATGAGCCGTCAAAGCCGTCCATTTCAACAAGAAGCTGGTTTAAGGTTTGCTCCCTCTCGTCGTTTGAGGTAATGGAGTTAAGCCTTGACTTTCCGATAGCGTCAAGCTCGTCAATAAAGATAATGCACGGCGCTTTCTCCCTCGCCTGCTTAAAAAGATCGCGGACGCGGCTGGCTCCTACGCCTACAAACATTTCGACAAAGTCAGAGCCGCTTATCCTAAAGAAGGGAACGCCCGCCTCGCCTGCAACAGCGCGGGCAAGAAGGGTTTTGCCCGTGCCGGGAGGTCCTACAAGAAGAACGCCGCGCGGAATTTTCCCGCCGATGTCCGTGTACTTCTTGGGGTTTTTAAGAAAGTCGACAACCTCTACAAGCTCTTCCTTTGCCTCATCCACGCCCGCGACATCAGAAAAGCGCGTTGAAACCTGCCCCTCGTCCACCGCCGCAGAGCGCGACTGCCCGGAAGAGAAAATGCTTCCGCCAAGGCCGCCGCCCATGCGCCGCATAAGGTAGCGCCACATAAGAAAGAAAATCGCGAAAGGCACAATCCACTGCAATATAAAGTCAAGAAGATAATTGCGCTCCTCGCTTACGACAGAATACTCAACACCCAGAGAATCAAGAAGGTCAACAAAGCCTTCGGTTAAAAGCCCTACAGTTCTGTAAACCCCTGCCGTGCCGCGGGGACTTGAAGAATAAGAAAAACCGTCGCCTGAGGAGCCTGCCGCCGAAGGAGTTGTATAGCCGGTAAAATATTTGGAAGAAAGCTCCACGCGGACAATTTCGCCCGATTCCACCATGTCGCGGAAGCTGGAAAAAGGAATCAGGGAATCGCGGTTCGCCACGGAAAACAAATTGGAAATTATAAGAAGAACGAGAAAAACACCCAGCACTATCCACAAGCCTGATCGAGGAAACTTTGGGGGTTTGCCTCCGCCGCCTCCGTCTTTCTTTTCGCCGCCTTTATTCTGAAAAAAGCGAGAAAGGGAAGAAAAAATATCGTTTTCGTCTTTTTTGTTGGGCTTGTTGTCTTTATCCGGATCGCTTCCGGAATTGCGATACAAGTTCATATCTTTAATGATACTGAATTGCGGCAATCTAGTCGATATTCCCTGCGATATTTTATATTATTTTAGGGGCTTCTTGTAAAGTTTTTCCATAAAGAACCCGATAACGAAGAGAACGGGAGGAGTTTCATGGGATACACTCAAGCGCTTAATGTCTACAAGGAAACCAGAGTAAAAACCGCAAGCCAAGGAGCGCTTATTGTGATGCTCTACGAGGAAGCAATCAAGCACATTGAGGGCGCTATTGGGCTTGTGGAAAAAAACCTTAAAGAAGACCCGTCCAGAATCGAAAAAGCCAATGACCATATCCTTAAAGCGCAGGAAATTGTAACGGAGCTTACCGCAAGCCTCAACATGGACGAGGGAGGCGACATTGCCAAAAACCTCATGTCGCTTTACACATTCTTTTTAACGCAGCTTTCGTCAGCCAACTTTGAAAAAAAGCCTGAGAAGCTCATTTCCGTGCGGAATATGATGAAAGAGCTTCTTTCGGCATGGAGCGAAATAGCCTCATCGTCTTCCGCCGCTGAAAAACACGGTCAAATTCCGCAAGGCGTCAATATAGCAGGCTGAATATGCCCTCCCCTCTTTCCGCAGACGAGATTAGCGAGCGCGCCGCACTCCTAAGGCGCTTTAAGCGGCTTCTGGAAGAAAAGCGCGCCAAGTTCCGCGAATACCTCAATGCGCTTGAACTCCAGGAAAAGTCCATCGCCAGCGGCGATATTGCCGCAGTTGAACAGCAGAGCATTCTTGGAGAGTCGATTGTCTCGGAAATCTACACCGTGCAAAAGGTTCTCGACCCCATTGAGGCCATGTACCGCGACATGTACGGCGGCAAATCCGATGCCGCCGCAAGCGAAAGCTCAAGCCAAGATGACGCGGAAAGGTTTATCCCAAAACTCCAAGCTGACCTCGACAAGCTGCAGGCTGAAATCCAGCTCCAAAACAAAAAAAATAGCGAGCTTCTCAAGTCCGCAATGGCAGAAGTCCGCAATGAAATTGCAGGGCTCAAGAAGCCTTACGCGCGGAAAAGCGTCTACGCTTCCGAAAGCGAAAACGCCTCCATTATCGATATACAGACGTAAATAACCCTCGCCTAATCACAACTTAAACTTGCTCGTTATGTCGACAAGCACGTCAATGGCATCTTTATTCAAGGCGCTGCTTTGCACAATCTTTGCAGCCGCGCTGTTTATGGCATCGACAGCTTTGGCTATTGAGCCTGAGCGATCCTGCACGGACTGCGAAAGCCCTGAAAGCCGCATTGTCTCTTTAAGAATAGACTCCGTTCCCGTGTTCATCTCGACCGCCCCGTCGCGGATTTGTATCGTTATGTTTTCTATATCCTGCAACGCCTCAAGCACTTGACGGCTTCCCCCGCTTTGCTCAAGCATTGCAAGGTTAATTTCGCTTACCAAGGCCGTAACGGAGCTAATCTTCGCGACAACCGAGTCAAAGGACTCATCGGCGGCGGCGGTAGCGCTGGCAATGGTTTTTATTGAATCGATGGTGCTTTTAAGCCCCGCCGCTATTGTCCGCGATTGCGAAGCGGAATCTTCTGCCAGCTTTCGAATTTCTTCCGCTACAACGGAAAAGCCCTTGCCCGCCTCGCCTGCGTGAGCCGCCTCTATAGCCGCGTTCATTGCAAGAAGGTTTGTCTGGGCGGCGATGTTATCTATTACGCTGTTCGCTTCTAAAAGAGAGTCCGACTGCGCGGAAAGCTTGGTCACAAGCTCCTGCACGGCGCTTATGTTTTCCTTGCCGTCAGCGGCGTTCCCTTTAAGCTCGTCAAAGCTCCCCGATGCCTTGGAAAGATTGCCTGAGATTGCATCGAGGTTTGACACCATCTGCTGCACGGACGCGGAAGACTCCGTAACCGCCGCCGACTGGTTTTCAATCTGGCTGGTAAGGCTTTCTATATTCTGCGTAATTTCCGTTATTGTAGCCGATGTTTCCGTAACGGACGAGCTTTGCTCATCAACAGCAAAGTTCATGTTTTCTATGTCCTTCGCAATCATGGAAACATCGCCCGAAATCTCCGCAATGTTGTCGGAAAGGGTTTTCCCTATCTCCGCCATTGACGAGGCGCTTGAGCTGACGTTTTTAACCATGCCGTGAAGCGTGGACATAAAGTGATTGAACTCCCCGCTGATAGCGGCAATTTCATCGCTGCCCTTAACTTCAAGGCGCGCGGTCAAGTCCCCGCCACCGGCCGCAATCTCCTGCATTGTGCCGTGCATTGTCCTGACGGAAGAAAGCATCGTCCTCGTGGCAAAACGCAATATGGCTAAAATAAGGACCGCAATCGCGAAAAAAGCCACAGTGCCTATCGTTAGAATAACGCGGGAAGAGGAGAGCATGTAGCGCTGCGGCACGGCAAAGCAGAGAGTAAACAACGTGTTGCCTATTTTTGAGGCTGAAACATAGCAGGATGTGCCGCCGAGCCTTGCGGTAATTATATGGTCTTCCGCTCTTAGCGCCTCGCTGAATGCCGCAAGCGTCTCGGCGCCGAGCGTGTCTGAAGAAACAATGTCGTTTGTGTCGAAAAGGGCATCCCTGTAGCCGCGCTGCTCAGCACTGTATCTAATGGAAGAGATAAGCTGCCCGCCGTCAGTGATAAGATGCATCTGCGCCTCCGTGCCAAACCTATCCATTAAAGTGCTCGGTAAGCTCCGAGTAAAGGCTTGAAAGCTCCGGCAAGGTTTGCATAACATTGGAGGCTCCCACGCAACGGCCGTCCCGCATGACGGGGGCGCCGGTAACTACAACCTTAAAGTCATAACCGTCCGGAATGTATGGCTCCACTACAAAGGCATCCGTCTCACCCCTGTTTCCTTCTATATAGGTAGTCCAATAGTCGGAACCGGCAAGGGTAACGGGCTCGGCGTTGGGGTCAGAATCGTTGACTGTCATCCGCCCTCCCTGCCAAGGGTTGCCGGGCACGCTTGCAAGGTAGCAATAGCCGTTTTCGTCCACCCACCCCGCGTCATTGAGGCTTGGTTTGCGGCGCACAAGGCTTTGAACTAGGCTAGAGCCGCCCTCTGTCCATTCAACATCAACCTCTGACCTAAGGGCGGCAATGTAGCTTGCAAGCTCGGTCGCCTCATCAAAAAAGACTTGAAGGCTTGTAACCACGCTGCCTGTGTATTCTTCTATTAAGGCAAGCGTCTTTGCTCTGTCGGATGTTCTCGCAACCCCGGTAATAATCCCAAATCCAATCCAAATGGGAAGCAAGCAGGCTAAAACTGCAAGCGTTAGCCTTGATCTTATTTTCATATTATCCTCCTGCAAAGATTTTACAAAATATTATCTTATTTTTTTTTCGCAAGACATGGAATTGCTTAGATGATGAATTTAATCATCGCTCTTCAGTCGGTAGCTCTATGGCAATGTATTATGGCGCCGCAATTACTGGCTGAACTGAATTGTCCATCCACGGACTGTAAATCGCCGATTTACGTTTTGTAAATAGCCTGCTGACATTTTGTAAATAGGCGGCTGACGTTGCGCTTGAACCTGTAGCGCAGACCACCCTGTAAGCCGACAGGCTCTGCCTGGAGACTTGTAAGCTCGACTGCAAGCCATTTGCATTTCTGCGCCGGCTGTTATAACATAGGCATTGCTGATGGGCTACTACGAAAGACTGGGCGAAATACTGCGCGACAGGCTGAACTCAGACGACGATCCTTTTGCAGACATTGCAGATTCCGCCGCCGAAAAAGAGGAGCAGCCCCGCGCAAGCGAAGGGGAAAGGAGCGCCCCGCCCGAAGAGAAGCCCGCTCCCCAAAAAAAGGCAAGCACAGTGCCCGTGCCGCGCGAATTAATAGAAGATTTTCTTATTCTGGGCTTAATGCCAGGTGAGCCCGAAGAAGAATGCAAAAACGCGTGGAAGCTCTTGCTTAAAATGCACCACCCGGACAGGCACCAAAATTCCGAAAGCGACAAAAAAATAGCGGAGCAAACTACCATTAACATTACAAGGTCCTACAGGCGCATTAAGCACTGGTTTGCGACAGGCGAGATACTCAAGGAATAAAACGCTTTTCTTTTTTTTGCAACTGCTTGACAGTTTTTTTTTTTTGTGTTAGCCTTGCTCTTGTTGGGATGCCGCACCGGCTAAAACCTTTCAGGCGAGAGTGGTGAAATTGGCAGACACGCCAGACTTAGGATCTGGTGCCCTAGGCGTAAGGGTTCAAGTCCCTTCTCTCGCAGTGCTTTTTTAGCGCTGCAAAAGAAAGAATACGCGGGAATAGCTCAGTGGTAGAGCGCGACCTTGCCAAGGTCGATGTCGCGGGTCCGACTCCCGTTTCCCGCTCTTTCCTTTCAGCGATCCGTGCAGGCGGATCGCTTTTTTTTATTGCAAGGAGCCACAATGGATTTTGAAAAAAAATTTACCCCCTTGGAAAAATCAAGAATGCGCCTAGATGTCAAGGTGGCGCAAAAAGATGCCGCGGAATTTTATCAGGACATTCTCCAAAAATATGCAAAAACACTCTTGGTTCCGGGCTTTAGAAAAGGGAAAGTTCCGCTCAATGTCCTTGAAAACAAATACGGTCCTGACCTGCGGCAGGAAGCAAAAAGCGGCTTGGTCAATCAAGTTATGGAAAAAGTTGTGGAACAGGCGGACAGATACGAGGCTCCCCTTGTTTACTCCCAGCCCGTGCTCGATGGAAGCCCTGAATTTAATCCTGAAAAAGACTTTTCTTTTGCCGTTGAATACGATGTTTTCCCAAAAACAGATCTTAAAAACCTTGAAGGCTTTGAAATTGAAGTCCCCGATGTTTCCGTCGATGAAGAAGATATCCAAAAAGAGCTTGAAACCGTCCGCAAGCGCAATGCCCTTATAATCGACAAGGAAGACGATGCTTGCGCGGAAAGCGGCGATATTGCAACGCTGACTTACGCGGAAATTGACGAAGACGGAAACGAGGTTGAAGACAGAAAATGGGAGAGCCGTATAATCACCCTTGGGGAAGATTCCGATATATACGGCATTGACGAGGTTGTTCTCGGCATGAAAAAAGGAGAAACAAAAGAAACGGAAAAAGCCTTTCCGGACGATTACAAATATAACCTTCTTGCGGGGAAAACTATAAAGCTAAAGGTAACGGTGGATGCGCTTAAAAAAGCGGAGCTTCCAGCCCTTGACGATGAGCTTGCGCAGGACGTAAGCGAAAAATACAAAACGCTTGACGATCTTAAAAACGATATACGCAAAAGCATGGAGCTTTCGCTTGAAGACAGGCTCACTTCCACAAGAAACAGCGCTCTTATTGAAAAAATAATAGAGGCGAATGACTTTGAGCTTCCGGAGTCTATGATCGGTACTGAACTTGAGGCAAGGTGGCAGAATCTCGCCATCCGCTTCAATGCCAACTCCAGCAATCTTGAAAAGATTATGGCAGGCACGGACTTAAATAAGCCCAAGCTGTTCGCCGACTGGCGGCCAAGCGCGGAAAAGCAGCTTAAAAGCCGCATTGTAGTTGAAACGCTTATCGAGCAGATGGGAATTGACGCTGCGGAGGAAGATGCGGAAAAAGAAATGGAGAAAATCGCGGAAAAATCCGGAGTCAGCATAGACGAAGTAAAAAAGCACTATGCGGACAGCCGCGAAAAAGAGTATCTTATAGATGACATCAAAGAGCAGCGCCTATATGACAGGCTTTTGGAAAAGTGTTCCGTAAAAAAAGGCAAAAAGCAAACGCTGGATGAATTCTTTTCCGGCAAATAGCAGAAGGCTTGAAGAGCGGCGGCTAAAAAATGAGCAATGTAATACCATACGTTATTGAACAAACCGGAACCGGCGAGCGCGTTTATGACATTTACTCAAGGCTCCTGAAAGACAGGATTATCTTTGTGGACGGGGAGATTACGGACATGTCTGCGGATGCCATTGCGGCGCAGCTTTTGTTCCTTGATTCCCAGAACCCGGAAAAGGATATCTGCCTTTACATCAACAGCCCCGGCGGTTCCGTAACGGCCGGCCTTGCCATTTACGACACAATGCAGCAGATAAGGTCTGACATTCAAACCTTTTGCCTAGGGCAGGCGGCAAGCATGGCGGCAATTCTCCTTGCAGGCGGAACAAAGGGAAAGCGCTCCGCCCTGCCCTCATCGAGGGTTTTAATCCATCAGCCATGGGGAGGCGCACAGGGGCAGGCTTCGGACATAGGAATTCAGGCAAGGGAGATTATAAGGCTTAAAAAGCTTACGATAGAGTATTTCGCGTTCCACACCGGAAAGACGGAAGAGCAGATTGCAAAAGACATGGAAAGGGACTTTTTCATGTCCGCGCAAGAAGCGCTTGAGTACGGAATTGTGGACCAAGTTATGCAGCGGAGGGAACATGCCAAAGCATAGAAGCGCAAACCCTGCAATTTGCAGTTTCTGCGGAAAACCGGAAGACAGCCAGCGCAAAATGGTTATAGGGCCAGGGGCGAATATTTGCAGCCAGTGCATAGATATTTGCCGGGATGTTCTCGATAAAACTATACCAGACGACGAGGAATCTGAGTTTTCAGGAAAAATTCCCGCGCCAAAAGAGATTAAGGAATACCTAGACGGCTACATTGTCGGGCAGGACCGCGCAAAAAAGGCGCTTTCTGTAGCGATTTACAATCACTATAAAAGAATTTCCGGCAAGCCTGTGGATGATGAAGAAGTCCAGATTGAAAAATCCAACGTGCTTTTAATCGGTCCTACGGGTTCCGGCAAGACGCTCCTTGCGCGTACTATTGCAAAACGCATGAAAGTTCCCTTTGCTATTGCCGACGCGACTACGCTTACAGAAGCCGGGTATGTAGGCGAAGATGTGGAGAATATCCTCCTCAAGCTAATTCAAAACGCAAACGGGAACATATCGGCAGCCGAGCGGGGAATTATCTATATTGACGAAATAGACAAGATTGCCCGCAAGAGCGAAAACCGTTCCATAACGCGCGATGTTTCGGGCGAGGGCGTACAGCAGGCGCTCCTCAAGATAATCGAGGGGACGGTTGCCTCTGTGCCGCCGCAGGGAGGGCGAAAGCATCCGAATCAGGAAATGCTTAAAATAGACACAACGAATATTCTTTTTATCTGCGGCGGCGCGTTTGTAGGCCTTGAAAGCCAGATTGAAAGCCGAGTCGCGGTGCATCCCATGGGATTCGGCGCGGACATCAAGACAAGCAAGGAGCTGAACCTTTCAGAGCTTTACGAACAGCTTGCCCCGGACGATCTTATAAAATTCGGAATGATTCCGGAATTTATTGGAAGGCTTCCCGTAACGGTCGCGCTTGACGAGCTTAACAAAGAAGACTTGATACGGATTCTGACGGAGCCTAAAAACTCCATAGTAAAGCAATTTCAGGCTTCTCTTGAAATGGACAACGTGGAGTTGGTGTTTGAACCCGCGGCGCTTGACGCGATCGCGGACCTTGCAATTAAGCAGAACACGGGCGCGCGCGGCTTGAGAACCATTGTAGAAAAAATGATGATGGACTTGATGTATGAGTCGCCCTCTATCGAGGGCAAAAAGAAGGTTACCATTACCAAAAGCGTAGTGGAAAACAAAAAAAAGCCCGAAATTCTTCTGCTTGACCAGAAAACAGCCTGACGCGCCAGCGCTGCCGCAAAGCCCCGCCTGCTTGCTAAATAGCCCGCAGCGCTGCTTCAAGCGCAATTTGCAGCGTTTCCGCGGCGCAGCGAGCCCAAGTGTATTCAGCAACCCGCTTGCTTGCTTTTTCGGTAAGCTCAGCTCTAAAGCTGTCGTTTGCCCCTGAACCGTGCCGCACAACGCGCTCAATCGCGGCGGCAATTTCAGACGGGCTATCCGGATTAAAAAACACAGCACAGCCATCAGCAATTTCAGGCAAAGCGCCGCAAGAAGCGCAGGCTACAGGAATGCCGCAGGCAAAGGCTTCAAGCACCGGGAAGCCTACGCCCTCGCTCTTTGAAGGAAAGACGCAGGCATCAGCGGCAGAATAAAGCTCTGGCAGGTTTTCCTGCGGAAAATACCCCGTTAAAAGAATGTCGGAGGAATAGGGGGAATCAAAAACCGCCCTGTACACCTCGCCTGCGCCGTTGCCGTCCGTTCCCGCAAGAACAAGCCTGTGCGGAGCGCCCGTTTTTTCCTTGAACATTGAAAAGCCCTGTATAAGCTCAACGTGGCATTTTGCGGGGTGGGAAATCCTTGAAGCGTAAATTATGTACGGGCGGCGAATTGAAAAGGGGTGAATTAAAACCGAGTCTGACGCGCTCACTTCCCGCGGATAGAAAAGATCGGTATCAATCCCGTTGTATACAACAGAAATCAGCGTGTCGGGGATTTGCAGGCGCACAAGATTGTCGCGAATAAAATTGCTTGAAGCGATAATGCGCGCGGAGCGCTTGAGCTGCTGCCTTGTCAACAAGGACATCACGGGCGCATCACCGCCTGGCGGCGCTTTTTTTTCCGCGAACACGGACTGAATTAATACAACGGCTGGCATATCAAAGGCGGCGGGAAGGTACGCCGTTCCCGCGGGAAAAATTACCGCGTCATATCCGCGCTTTTTTGCAAAAGACTGATACGAAACCATGTGCCAGAGCTTTTCAACTTTTGCGGAATCCGCAACTTGAACGCCCGCATACTGCACGGAGTCTGAAAGATAAGTGTATCTGTCAATTTCGGGACCGAATATCTCGATTGAAGCGCGGCCCGGGTCGCCTATGTTTTTTACAAAGGATTTAAGATACGAGCCAACGCCTGAACGCCCGTGATCGCAGCCAAAAGCATCAATGCCTATCTTTACGTGCCCGCTCATGCTTTTATCAATAGAAAAACTCAAAGCCTACGGAGACGTAGTTGTTAAATTCCGTGCCCTTAGCACTTGCCCGCCAGACGGCAAGCTGCCTTTCCGCTACCGCTTGGATGACAGCATCCGTGCTGGAGGAAGTAAGGCTATCGTCATACGAATAAATCTGCGTGCCGACATCGCCGTTAATATTCACTTCAAAGCGGTAGCTTAGCTTAAAGACCATGTAGCCGCCGCTTTTAAGCACAGGGAGCCGGCAGTTTGCGTCAAAGCCCAGCTGCACAACATACTGGATTGTGTCTTGAGTTAAAAAGGGCGTGCTGTAAAAGTTTGCGTGCCCTGCGCTTGTGGACGAGGAATTGGCAATCGAGCCGTCAGTGATGTATGTGCCGCCCATAATGTATTCCTTTATATGGTTCCAATCAAGGTTCTCGTTCACATTGCCGTGGCGGATAAAACTGCCCACAAAGTCAATGTCAAGGGCTTCTAGCGGGCGGGTTTTTACTGTAAGCGTAATGCGGTCGGAGTTAGGCTCAAGGGTGGAGCCGAAGGGCACGCCCGCGTGCAGGTAGTTTTGGTAATTCGGCACGGAAGTAAGCTCGCTATACTCATTGGTTCCCCTGTGCGTGTAGGTGTATGGCGTTACAATCGTGTAGTTAAGCGAAATCATCGAAAGAATGTTTCCCCACCACGGCGCGTAAGAGACGCCAAGCTGCCCCGCAAAGCGCCACTTTGTGTTCCAGTTGAATGTGACAATATTGTTAAAGTCCAAGTCATCGGCATAGAAAACGCCGTCTATCTTCCAGCCGCGGGCGGGCTTTATTGTAAAAGTCGCGCCTATGTAGCTGTTGTCGCCAAAGCCCGTAAGCCCTTGGCTAAGCATATACACGTTGAGCGGAAGCATATACATCGGCTCAATGCGCCCGCCATACATTACAGACTCCACAAAGGAAAAAGAAAGCCAGTTAAACGGGTGAAAATCGAGCGAATGGACAGAAAGAAACTTTTCCGGGTAGTAGTCAATATCAGCCATCGATGTGCCGTACTGCTCATCAGTCGTGGCGCTTAAAGCGTAAAAGCTAGAGTTGAACGCCCACTTCTCTCTTCTGAAGGCAAAAGAAAACTGCCCCGAATGCACGCCGCTTGGGGAGACAATCACGCTGTCCTCATGAAACGGACCGTAGGAGCCGCGCATCATCCCTGCAATAAGGTAGATGTTCTCCGTACCGACCGCGACAGACGCATTGAACGAGGGCAGCACCCAAAAGGGCCCCACATGCGCGTTATCCTCTATCGCGTCTTTTTCGGAATAGGTATAGGCGGGGAGAAGCTCCTCATCTGGCAGATTGGTTATCCCCCATAGGTCGAATGAGCCGCTTATAGAAAGGAAGTTCTTGTAAAGATAGCGATTAAAGTCCGCCGAAAAGGCAAGGTCAAACTGCGTGTTGAGGTCATCGTCCAAAGCCGCGCTCACCTTGCCGCCAACGGTAAGCGATTTGCCGAAAAGCCTTTTGTAATGCGCAAGGGCAACACGTCTCTCGCGCTCAGGCGCGTCGTTTATAACGGTTTCAAGAATGCTTTCTACAAGCTGCATGGGATACGGCCGCGCCGCCGGCAGCCGCCCTACAAGCCCCATTGCTTCCCAAACGGCAAGGTCATCATAAAAAGGGTCGTTCGGGTCAGCGGCAACTTGAGCAAGACCTGCGGAAACGCAAAGAACAAGAAAAAAAACAGCGGCAAAACCCCGCTTCCGCCTTTTCATACCGTACAAATATAGCACAAGGCAAGGAGCTAGGACAAGGGGGATTAGTTGGGAGTCGGTAGTGCGCCCTGCTAAAGCTGGGCTTGCAGTGGGTAGTACTGGGCTGAACAAGAAGGAATCGCGGCTGAATTGCCGCCGTAATCGCAAATCAGAGCTTAGAGGCTAGGGAAAGGCAAGCCTGCCTGCCGGCAGGCAGGCAGCGGTTTTTTCGGCGCAAAAACGGCGGTTTTTGCGATCGTCACAAGCGCTTGTGATGATCTGCACCCCGTTTTGGCAACACTTTTCGATCCCTCATTTGCACCTTGAAGA
>CAZDXD010000014.1:0-18217 GCA_964509415.1 uncultured Treponemataceae bacterium | reverse complement strand
TTATGTTCTTGCGGGTAACCTCCGCGCCGCACCTCTCGCAGCGCCCTTCCTTTACCTCCTCGTTGGCAAGCCCCGTCTTGCACGAGGGGCACCAGTTAATCGGCGTGTGCGCCTCATACGCCAAGCCCTTTTCGTAAAGTTTAAGGAAAATCCACTGCGTCCAGCGGTAATAGTCCTCGTCGCAGGTAGAAACCTCCCTGTCCCAGTCGTAGGAAAAGCCGAAAGCCTTGATTTGGCTTCTAAACTTGCTGATGTTCGCGGCTGTCGTAACCGCAGGATGCGTGCCCGTCTGTATCGCGTAGTTTTCGGCGGGCAGGCCGAAAGAGTCAAAGCCCATCGGGTGCAGCACGTTAAAGCCCTTCATGCGCAAAAAGCGGCAGTAAATGTCCGTCGCCGTGTAGCCTTCGGGGTGGCCCACGTGCAAGCCCGCCGCCGACGGGTAGGGGAACATGTCTAGCACGTAGGCGCGCTTTTCTTTCGGAATGCTTGCGTCCTCCACCGCGCGGAACGTCCTGTTTTCTTCCCAATACTTTTGCCACTTGCTCTCAATCTCTGCAAAGGGGTATTTGCTCATCTAAAGTCTCCTAAAAAGGCTTTTAAGGCTTTTTTCTCAATGCGATTATAGCGGATTAGTTTCTTAGTGGTCTAGTTTTTTAGTTGTCTAGTGGCTGGGGTTAAGCAAGTGGCACTAGAAAGGGCAGAACCCCTCTCCTTGCTCCACCCCAGAGACTAAGAAACTAGAAAACTGCCTACAACTTAAACTTGCTCGTTATGTCCACCAGAACGTCAATCGCTTCCTTGTTAGAGCCGGTGTTGCGCACAATCTCCTCGACAGCAGCGCTTATCGCCTCCGCTGCCTTGGCAATGGAGGCGGAGCGGTCCTGCACTTGCTGCGAAACGCCTGAAAGCCGCGCCATCTCTTTAAGGATAGTCTCCGTGCCGGTGTTCATCTCCACCGCGCCGTCCCTTATCTGTATTGTTACGTTTTCAATGTCCTGCAAGGCTTCAAGCACCTGCCGGCTTCCTGAAGCTTGCTCAAGCATGGCAAGGTTGATTTTGCTCACGAGCCCCGTAACCGCGTCAATCTTCGCCGCGACAGAGTCAAACGCGCCGTCAGCCACGTTTGTGGCGCTTGCTATGTTCTTTATCGACTCAATAGTGCTTTTTAGCCCCGCAGCTATCGTTCTGGACTGCGAGGCGGAATCTTCCGCCAGCTTGCGTATCTCGTCCGCGACAACAGCAAAGCCTTTGCCCGCTTCTCCCGCATGAGCCGCCTCTATTGCCGCATTCATCGCTAAAAGGTTTGTCTGGCTCGCGATGTTGTCAATCACGCTGTTAGCTTCCAATAAAGAATCGGACTGCGCTGTAAGCCTATTCACCAGCTCCTGCACCGCGCTTATGCTTTCCTTGCCGCCCGCGGCATCGCCTTTAAGCTCGTCAAAGCTCCCCGATGCCTTCGCGATATTCTCCGAAATCGCGCCGATGTTCGACACCATTTGCGACACGGACGCTGAAGATTCCGTAACTGCGCTGGACTGGTTTTCAATCTGATTGGTGAGGCTTTCTATATTCCGCGCAATCTGCGTGATTGTCGAGGAAGTCTCGGTAACGGACGCGCTCTGCTCCTCTACAGAAAAGTTAAGGTTTTCTATGTCCTTTGTAATTGAAGAAACATCGCCTGAAATCGATGAGGCGTTGTTCGATAGCGTCTGCCCCGCCGCCGACATGGATTCCGCGCTCTTGCTTACGCTTCCTATCATCTCGTTGACGGAGCCGACAAAGCTATTGATGCTATCCCCAATCTCGGTAATCTCGTCATTCCCCTTAGCGTCAATGCGGGCAGTCAAATCCCAGTCCTTGGCAATATGCAACATGACAGAGTCCATCGTGTCAATGGAAGAAAGCATTGTCCTTGTAACAAGTATCATTCCTATCACCATTACAAAGGCCACCACAAAAAGCGTAGCAACGCCTGCCGCGACAATGTTGCGGGAGGCCGCGGTGATATAGCCCATAGGCACAGCAATGCAGACGGCAAATGGCGTGTCATCCACCGTCCAAGCGGCAACAATGTAATTCTCGCCCGAAATGCGCGCAGTTACCGCATTGAAAAAGACCGTGTCGACCACATTATCGTAAGAGGCCATGAAGGACCTCACAGCCGTGTCAATAGCCGAATACACGTCGTCTCCGAGCGAGTTTACAGGAACAATTTCATTGGTGTCAGCGAGAATGTCAACGTAGGCGCGTCTATCCGCGTCGTACTCCAGATGAGAGATGAGCTGCCCATCGTAGCTTACCAAATACATTTGCGCTTCCCTGCCAAACTTTGCCTCAAAGTCATCGGTAAGGACAGGATACAGCGCGGAAAGCTCAACCGAAGTTTGCGTGGCGTTCACAACGCCTATGGCCTCGCCGTTATGCACTATGGCAACGCTTGTGTTCATGCCTTTATAGGTTAGGCCGCGCGGAATATAAGGCTCGCTTACAGCAACCAAGTGCTCCCCGCGCGTGTTGTTTGTAACAAGCTCGCGGAAATAGTCGCGGTCATTCAATGTGATGGGCGCGGCATTGGGGTCAGCATCGTTTTCGGTGCGCCTGCCTCCCTGCCAAGGGTTCCCTAAGCTGCCGGTTTCGTATATGGAGCCGTCAGCCTCAATTAGCGTGAGCATATTTACAGAAGGAAAGGCGGGCAAAACGCTTTCAAAAAACTCCCTGCCGCCCTCGTCCCACCTTACCGGCGAGCCGCCGTGCAGATTTGCCATAACAGCTGCGGCATCCCGCGCTTCCTGAAAGAATACCTTCAAGCTCGTAGCGACACCATAAGCGTACTCCATCATCAGGTTTGACGCGCTAGCCCTGTTGGACGCAAGGCTAATATTCGTAATTACAACCAGCCCGATTAAAAAGGGAATTAGCCCCAGAAGGGCGGCTCCCATAACCTTGTTTCTTATCTTCATTGCTCAACTCCTTTTCTTTACTAACGCAGAGCTTAGTGGATTAGCTGTCTAGTATTTTAGTGCCCAGTGGGTTAGTGGTCTAGTGTCTTAGTTGCCTAGTAGATAATTCTGTAAATAAAAATCCCAGTACCCAGTGACCAGTGCTAAGCAGTGCCAAGTGCTCGGCACTACTCAGCACTGGTCACTGGATACAGGCATCTTATCGCCGATATACGGACGCGGAATAGGCTATTCCACGTCACGGAGTAAGCTATTCCGCGTTGCGTAGTAGCCTATTCCACGCGAGATAATCGCCTATTTTCTTTTCGATAATCGCTTATTTTCGTTTTGAAAGTCAGCTAAGAGCTCTCAGCAGCTAGGAGGAAGTGAAAAAAAGGCTTGCTATTTAGGGAATGGTATATTAGTTGTGAGGGCTACCGACTGCTGACGTTTTGTAAGCAAGAATCATTCTCTTATTTGTGCGTATATACCTCCAGCGCTCAGCCGGAAATTCATAGTAGGCAACCGACTCTTCTATGCCGCGCTCCACTGTCTTTGCCGCCTCATTTGTCTGCACGATGTTCTCAGACACGGTGTGTTTTTTGCGATTGCGGGGCTTTTCCGCTGTGCCGCCAAAGCGGTATAATCCTCATGCGCCAAGCGCTTTAATCAAGGCAAGGAGGCAACGGCATGACGCAAGAAGAGCGGGCGGACTTTCTGATAAACTGGCTTATAAATGAAAGAAAGGGCGAATATTGGAATATCGATGTTCCCGATTCAATGGCGGAAAAGCGGCGGCTTTTGCGGGGTCTTGTGAACGTGCGGCCGCCAGAGCCCATAAGCGATGAGTTTCTCGCCGTGCAGGACGAATACCTAAAGGAGCGCCTTGCGGAAAGGGGCGTTACTTATATGGAAGATTTAACGCCCGTTCAGCCTGATATTTACCTGTGGCAAGGCGACATTACAACGCTTGCGGCAGACGCGATTGTAAACGCCGCAAATAGCCGCATGCTCGGCTGCTTTGCCCCCTGCCATGCCTGCATTGACAACGCGATACACACATTCGCAGGGTTTCAGCTCCGCCTTGAGTGCGCCGCCCTTATGAAGGCGCAAGGCGCCGATGAGCCTACGGGACGCGCAAAGATAACAGGGGCGTACAATCTTCCAAGCCGCCACGTGCTTCACACGGTGGGACCGATTATAAGCGGCGCGGTTTCGGCTGTTGCAAAAGAGGACAAAGCCCTGCTTGAAAGCTGCTACCGCTCGTGCCTTGAGCTTGCCGCGGAGCATTCGCTTGAAAGCGTGGCGTTCTGCTGCATTTCCACAGGCGAGTTTCGCTTTCCTAACGAAGAAGCGGCTCAAATCGCGGTGCGCACAGTAAAGGCATTCTTGCAGGAAAATCAAGGGAAAGCGCCAAAAAATGTGATTTTCAACGTTTTCAAGGACATCGACTATGAAATCTACAGAAGGCTTCTCGGATAAAATAGAGCAATTGCGGCAAGAGCTTGACAGTGCGGACGCGGTTGTTATCGGCGCGGGCGCGGGGCTTTCCACTTCCGCAGGCTTTGCGTATTCAGGCAAGCGCTTTGAGGAGTTTTTTGGCGACTTTATCCAAAAGTATGGCTTTGAGGATATGTACTCCGGCGGGTTTTATCCCTTTGAAACGCCCGAAGAACTCTGGGCGTACTGGAGCCGCTATATTTACATTAACCGCTACATGAACCGCTACATGGACGCGCCCAAGCCCGTGTACCGCCGCCTCTTTGAGCTGGTGAGTGGCAAGGACTATTTTGTCATAACCACAAATGTAGACCATTGCTTCCAAAAAGCGGGCTTTGACAAGCGCCGCCTTTTTTACACTCAAGGCGACTATGGCCTTTGGCAGTGCTCTGTGCCGTGCCACAAAAAAACATACGACAACGAAGCCGCTGTAAGGAAAATGGTCGCCGAACAGCGCAACATGAAAATACCGCATGAGCTGGTGCCGCTCTGCCCCGTTTGCGGCAAGCCGATGGCGATGAATCTCCGCGCGGATGACACCTTCGTAGAAGACGAAGGCTGGCACGCGGCGGCGGAACGCTATGCGGAGTTCCTGAATAGCCGCGCGGGGCTTCATGTGCTTTTTCTTGAGCTTGGTGTCGGCGGCAACACGCCTGTCATTATCAAGTATCCTTTTTGGAACATGACGCTCAAAAACCAAAACGCGGTGTACGCCTGCGTCAACTTAAATCAGGCGGTGTGCCCCGCTGAAATCAAGGCGCGCTCGATATGCATAGAGGCTGACATCGGCAAGGTTTTAGCGCAGCTCTTGCATTAACTCTTGATAAAGCGCAACTGCCTTAATATAGTAACCGCGAAAACAGATATACGGAGGCTGGAAAAATGAAAGAAGTATGCCAGTTTTTGAAGGACGCGGGGACGTATTACATTGCAACAGTTGACGGCGATCAGCCGCGAGTGCGGCCATTTGGCACGGTGAATGTCTTTGAGGACAAGCTCTACATTCAAACGGGCAGGACAAAGGATGTCGCTAAGCAGATTGCCGCGAACCCCAAGGTTGAGCTTTGCGCAATGAAAGGCGATGAGTGGATTCGCGTCGCGGGCACGCTCGTCCTTGATGACAGAATCGAAGCGCAGGAAAGCATGCTGGATGCGCACCCCTCGCTTCGCAAAATGTATACAACCGGGCCTAGCGGCAACACGGCAGTCTATTATTTTAAGGACGCTACAGCGACAATTTCGTCATTTTCGCATGAACCTGTTGTAATTAAGTTTTAGTTATAGTTTTTTTGAAAAAAATTTGACAGTCTGCGCAAAACGGGACTATAGTAAAAGCACAGCAGAAATCACTCTTTGCAAGGAGAAACAAAATGGACAAAATCAAAGACTTGATTTCCAAACTGACGCTTTCGGAAAAGGCAAGCCTGTGCTCTGGCGCGGACTTTTGGCACACAAAAGCGGTGGAGCGGCTTGGCATTCCGCAGGTTATGGTGAGCGATGGCCCGCACGGGCTTCGCAAGCAGGACGAAAACGCCGACCACCTTGGCGTAAACGAAAGCATAAAGGCAGTGTGCTTTCCGGCGGCGTGCGCCACAGCGTGCTCTTTTGACAGGGACCTTTTGAAAACGCTCGGGGAGACGCTCGGCGATGAGTGCCAGAGCGAAAACGTGGCTGTCATTTTGGGTCCTGCCGTCAATATCAAGCGTTCCCCCCTTTGCGGGCGCAACTTTGAGTATGTTTCGGAAGACCCTTACCTTGCAGGCGAAGCGGCTGCGGCTATCATTCAGGGCGTGCAGTCTAAGGGGATTGGCACATCGGTTAAGCATTTTGCGGCGAATAACCAAGAATACCGCCGAATGTCGTGCTCGTCCGAAGTCGATATGCGCACTCTCCGAGAAATTTATCTTCCTCCTTTTGAAGCGGCTGTCAAAAAGGGAAAACCCGACACCGTGATGTGCTCCTACAACAAGGTGAACGGCGAGTACGCCTCCGAGAACAAGCTGCTTTTAACCGACATTCTGCGCGATGAATGGGGCTTTGAGGGCTTTGTCGTTTCCGACTGGGGCGCCGTGAACGACCGCATCAATGGGCTTGAAGCAGGGCTTGACCTTGAAATGCCTTCAAGCGGCGGCACAACCGACAAGGAAATAGAAGAAGCTGTAAAAAGCGGGAGGCTTTCGGAAGAGGTGCTGGACAGGGCTGTCGAGCGAATTTTGCGCATTGTCTTTAAGTTCCACGAAAACAAAAACGAAGGCAACTTTGACAAAGAAGCCCATCACAGCCTCGCGGCGAAAATCGAAGAGGAGTCTGCCGTCCTGCTAAAGAACAATGGCGCTCTTCCGCTTTCAGCTTCGGGCGGCACAATCGCTATAATTGGCGCGTTTGCAGAAAAGCCGCGCTTTCAAGGCGGCGGAAGCTCGCACATTAACGCCTCTAAGGTAACATCCGCACTTGACGCGCTGGAAGCCTTTAAGCAGGAAAAAGGCGGCGCGGGGCTTGAATACAAGTTTGCGCGTGGCTTTACAATTGACGGTGAGGACGCTTCGCAGGATGCCGCCCTCGCGGACGAGGCTGTAAAGATTGCAAAAGACGCCTCTTGCGCGGTCATATTCGCGGGGCTTCCCGATTCGTATGAAAGCGAAGGCTATGACAGGCTGCATCTGCACATGCCTGAAAGCCAAAACGCTCTTATAGCAAAGGTGAGCGCAGTGCAAAAAAACACGATTGTTGTTCTGCATAACGGCTCCCCAATTGAAATGCCGTGGATTGATTCCGTTGCCGCCGTGCTTGAACTGTACTTGGGCGGCGAGGCTTCAGGCGCGGCGGCTATAAGGCTTTTGTTTGGCGAAGCCAATCCTTGCGGAAAGCTCGCGGAAACTTTCCCGCTAAGGCTTGAGGACACGCCGTCTTACCTTAACTTCCCCGGCGATGGAAAGAAGGTTACATACGGCGAGAGGTTCTTTGTAGGCTATCGCTGGTACGACGCAAAGAAAATTCCCGTTCTTTTCCCGTTTGGGCACGGCTTGAGCTACACGACGTTTGAATACAGCAATATCAGGATTTCAGAGGCAAAGGCTAAAGCCGAAGAGCTTAAAAGCGGCAAAAAGCTTTCTGTTTCCGTTGACGTGAAAAACACAGGGAACTGGGCGGGCAAAGAGATTGTGCAGTTCTATGTTGCCCCGCCGAAAGGAGGCGTTCAGCGGCCGTTTAAGGAGCTTAAAGGCTTTGGCAAGGTGGCCTTAGAGCCGGGCGAGACCAAAACTGTAACTGCGGAGCTATGCTTCCGTGCGTTTGCCTACTTTGCGGAGGAGCTTAACGGCTGGTACATTCCTGAGGGCGAGTATACAGTCATAGCTGCAAAATCTTCTGCCTGTTGCGCGGAGAGTGTGAGCGTGAATGTTCTGATTGAAAACAAGGAGATGCTCCCTCTTACGATCACCGCGAATACAACGCTCGGTGATTTGGAAAACACCCCAAAGCGCGATGTCTTTATGAAAATTCTGCGCGATGAAATCGGAGGAGTGCCGGGAGGCTTCCTTGCCCAGCATGAAGAAAAAAAAGAAGTCACGGGTGCAGAGGCTATCACGCGCGCAATGTATCATGAACTGTTGCTTGCCACGCCGATTCGCTCGCTGCGCAGCTTTAACAATATAAGCGCTGAACAGATTAAAAGCATTGTAGAAAAGCTTAACGCCGCCGCAAAGGAAGGTTAGCAAAGCCATGTGCCAAGAACCGGGTCTATGCATCTCGGTTCTTGGCTCTAAAGCCCCCTTGTCTTTGTCTTGCTTTATTTTTAATATTCTGGCGGCAAGCGTTGCTCCCCATGAATATTTGGATAACAAAAAGCATTGATTTTGCATCACAGCGAAACTATTTGGATGAGCTGTTCAAGGTTTATCCGACTGACTCCGATGTCCTCCGCGACATAGACAGCGACCTATGGGCGGAAATTGAAAACAATTTTGAAAAGGCAAAACAAGACACAAGCGATGAAAATAAAATCGAGTTGCTTTCATCGCTCTTTAAGCTGGGCGTGTTTCCTATAAAAGACAGCTATGTTGCCTATTTGCGCAAAGACAGGTCAGCGCTAAAGCGCAATCCTGCTACAGTGTCTAGGCTAGTGGCGAGGATTTTCCAGCTAGGGCTTGACGAAGTATACAAGAGGTCGTCAGCTCCAAAGGAAAGCAACAGGCAAATTGGCCCGATGTTCAAAAACTGGGTGGCGCAGGGCAACTTGGGCTACAAGTCGCTTCCTCTAGCGGAGTTTGAAGCGACAGAGGAAAACTGCATACTCAAAGCCTCCGATGCCGAGATGATGCGGTGGTGCAGGGAGAAGCTGCAATACGAGAGGGACAAGGGGCTCGACTTTGTCGCCCGCATAAACGGAAAATATGTAATCGGAGAAGCAAAATTCTTGACCGACCTTGGCGGGCATCAAAACGCCCAGCTAAACGACGCGCTTGAGCTGCTAAAAGTCGAGCACGTGAATGCGATAAAGGTCGCTTTCCTTGACGGCATTCTCTATATAAAAAACAACGGAAAAATGTATAGAAAAATAACCGATGAGTATAAAGATTGCAATATACTAAGCGCACTGCTGCTGTCGGAGTTTCTCGCGTTAATCTAGAGGAGGCTTAAAAGAGCTGTGGAATTGATATATCAAAATAAGGAAAAAGCTGAAAGCATTCTAAGCCGCCCTGTTACAATCAGCTTTGACAAGCCATGGAATGACAACACAAACAAGCTCATTTTAGGCGACAACACGGACGTGTTGCTCTATATGCTGAACAATGGCTTTAACAAAAAAATAGACTTGATTTACATTGACCCGCCCTTTGCTACAAACAACACATTTACGTTTGACAAATCAAGGGCAAACGCAATAAGCCGCAAAAAGAATGCGGAAGTTGCATACGCTGACACTTTAGATGGCGAAGAATATTTGGAATTTCTGCGCCAGAGGTTGATATTGGCAAAGGAGATAATGTCAGACATTGGAAGCATTTATCTGCATATCGACTACAAAGTGGGGCATTACGTAAAATTGATAATGGATGAAGTTTTTGGCATAAGCAACTTCAGAAATGACATAACGCGGGTCAAGTGCAACCCTAAGAATTTTGAGCGCAAGGCTTATGGAAACACAAAAGACCTTATTTTATTTTATTCAAAAGGCAAAAATTGCATTTGGAACAATCCGCTGACAGATTATACAGAAGAACAGAAAGCAAGGCTTTTCCCCAAAATGGACGAGCATGGAAGGAGATATACCACCATACCGCTGCATGCGCCGGGCGAAACCGAGAATGGGGAAACGTCTAAGCCGTTCTGTGGAATCCTGCCGCCTAAGGGGAGGCACTGGCGCTCATCGCCTGCAGAGCTTGAAAAATTAAATGAGCAGGGCTTGATTGAATGGTCAAAAAACGGAAATCCCCGCAGAAAAATATATGCGGATGAAAGGCAAGGCTGCAAAACGCAAGATATTTGGGAATATAAAGACCCGCAGTATCCTGCATATCCAACCGAAAAAAATGCGGATCTGCTGGATTTTATTGTACGAGCATCTTCAAATCAGGACAGCGTTGTCATGGATTTCTTTTGCGGTTCAGGCACTGCTTTGGCATCAGCGGAAAGACTGGGCAGGCGATGGATTGGAATTGACAGCTCTGAAACGGCAATTAAGATTGCAAAAGAAAAGTTAGAGAATGCCTCTTCGCTTTTATATTCCAGCTTTGATGTTTTGCGAGCTGTCCAGCACCCTTTGCAGCAGGCATCGGAACGCCTTGAACAGAAAGTCGCCGCAGTTTCAGCGTCTTAACCTTGCCCCTTCCCCAATGCCCCGCCCAAGCAACAAAGCCTAAAGCCCCCTGTAGAAACGCGCGGCGTTTCAGTGTATATTTCTCGTCATGGAAAAGCTTAAAATCCTCCTCCCAAAGGGGAGGATATACGAAAACATCGCCACGCTCTTTTCAGAGGCGGGGATTGCAATTACTCTGCCTGAACGCGCTTACAGGCCGACTGTAAACCAAGATGACTTGGAAGCGAAGGTTATGAAACCGCAGAACATAGGAAAACTCCTTGAGCTCGGCTCTCATGACGCGGGTTTTACGGGCGCGGACTGGATTAGCGAAACGGAAGCCGATGTTGAAGAGATTATGGATTTGGGCTTTGACAGGGTGCGCATTGTCGCGGCGGCGCCCGCTTTCATTGACGATGAGGCTCTGCGAAAAAAGCGCGTTATTGCGGCTACGGAATACGTCAACATCGCGGAAAAGTGGCTCAAGGCGCAAAGCTTTAACTATATCATTATAAGAACCTATGGGGCGACGGAGGTTTTTCCGCCCGATGACGCGGACATTATAATAGACAACACATCCACGGGGCGCACGCTTCAGGAAAACGGCTTGCGGATTGTCGACACCGTGATGGAGAGCTCAACGCGAATGTTTGCTTCAAAGGCTGCAATGAAAGATGCGGGCAAGCGCAAGAAAATTGTTGAGCTTAAAATGCTTTTTGAATCCGCGCTTGCCGCGCGGGGGCGCGTCATGCTCGAAATGAATGTGCCCGCCGCAAGCCTTGACAGCCTTGTTGCCGCCGTGCCTTCAATGAAAAGCCCTACAATCGCCCCGCTATACGGTGGGAGCGGATACGCTGTTAAAATCGTTGTGCAAAAAAGCGAAGCGCCGTCGCTCCTCCCAAAACTGAAAGAGCTTGGCGCAAGCGATATTCTTGAATACACGTTGCGGAAGGTTATGCCGTAAGGGGACGCATTTTATGAATACAATAGAAAGAAAAGCTGAAATAAAGCGCAAGACAAAAGAGACAGACATTTCCCTTGCCCTTAATCTTGACGGCACGGGGAAATACAGCGTGGAATGCCCGATAGGGTTTCTTTCGCACATGCTCGACTCGTTTTGCAGGCATGGGCTTTTTGACTTGACAGGCAGGCTTTCAGGCGACCTGCACGTGGACCAGCATCATCTCGTAGAGGATACGGGGATTGCGCTAGGCGAGGCATTTGCCGCAGCCCTTGGCGACAAGGCGGGCATAAGACGAGCAGGCTTTTTTGTTTTCCCTATGGATGAAGCCCTTTGCGCGGCAGCCATTGACTTTGGAGGCCGCCCATACGCCGTTATCAACCTTGCGCTTTCAGGCATCCCCTTTGTAAGCGCAGAAGGCGAAAGCGCCGCGTCTTTCCAGACTGACACTATAGTTGACTTCTGGCAGGGGTTTGCGAGCGGCGCGAAGTGCAATCTGCACTTGGACATTATCCGCGGCAGAAGCGATCATCACAAAATAGAAGCGGCTTTTAAGGCGGCTGCAAGGGCGATTAAAGAAGCCGTTGCAATAGAAGAGCGCGCGTCGTCTGAAATTCCAAGCACAAAGGGCTATATTTAGATTTAAGGAATTCGCTGGCGTGGTTATATCTTCTATTGATTTGAAAGGCGGCAAGGTTGTCCAGCTTAAAGAAGGCAGGGACTTAGTCCTTGAAAGAGACGACCCCGAGTCGCTGATTGCGGAGTTCAACAAGTACGGCGAAGTAGCCGTAATCGATTTGGACGGGGCTCTCAAAAGCGATGGCGAGGGCAAGGCGGGCGCGGATACCGCAAACACTGCGGTTCTAAAGAAGCTCTTGCGGCTAGGCAACGTGCGCGCGGGCGGCGGAATACGCGATGTTAAAAGGGCGAAAGAGCTTATCTCTCTTGGCGCGGAAAAGGTAATTGTAAGCTCGGCGGCGTTTACTTGCAGCGAAGGCAATAGCGCCGCGCAATACGGGCTTAACGCGCCTTTCCTTAAAAGCCTAAATGATGCAATCGGCAAAGAGCGCGTCATTGTTGCCGTTGACGCGCGGCAAGGGCATGTCATGCTCAACGGCTGGAGAACGGATTCCGGGCTTGACGCTGTAGAGTGCGCGAGGGCAGCTGAAAGCTTTTGCAGCGAAATTCTTTTTACTTGCGTTGAGCGTGAGGGCGGAATGTCAGGCATTGACATGGAAATGGTAAGGAAGCTGCGCGCGGCGGTAAGCTGCCGCGTTGTCGTTGCAGGCGGTGTTTCAACAATAGAAGAGATTGCCGCCCTTGAAAAGGCAGGCTGCGATGTTCAGCTCGGCATGGCGCTTTATACGGGAAAGGTGAGTCTCGCTGAAAGCTTTATCGCCTGCCTCAACTGGGAGAAAGCCGCGCTCATTCCCGTTATTGCGCAAAGCGAAACGGGCGAGGTTCTTATGCTGGGCTACGCCAATCGCGAGGCTCTTGCCGCTTCGTTCAAAAGCGGAAATCTCACCTTTTGGAGCCGCACAAGGAACAGACTTTGGCAGAAGGGCGAAACGTCAGGGAATGTGCTGCAAGTAGTGAAACTTCGCGCCGACTGCGACCGCGACACCGTGCTCGCTACGGTGCTACCGCACGGACCGACGTGCCACACGGGCGCGTGGACCTGCTTTCAGAGCACGGCGGAAAGGCCTTATTCGCTTGAATACCTCTCCGAAATTATACACGAAAGGTTTAAAAACCCAACGCCTGCCTCCTATACCGCTACTCTTACAGATGAGCGCGTGCGCGAAAAGCTCCTTGAAGAAGCCGAAGAGCTTACGGAAGCTGAAAGCCGCAATGACGTTGTCTGGGAGTGCGCCGACTTGGTTTACTTTTTAGCTGTACTGATGGAGCACGAAGGCGTTTCTTGGCGCGACGTTTTGAACGAGCTTGACAGAAGGCATAAGGCTTAAATTCAGGGCTTGCTTTAGAAAGCTCGTCAAAGGGCACTGTCTAAGCTCTAAACCACCTGTTTACCCCCGCGCGAAAGATTTGCTATAATGCGCATATGCCGCTTGAAGCATACAAAGAAGACTTTATAAAGTTCATGGTGGAGAACGGTGCGCTCTCCTTTGGGGACTTTGTCCTTAAAAGCGGGCGGCGCTCTCCTTTTTTTATGAACGCGGGCGCGTACACGACAGGCTCTGCCCTCGCCAAACTGGGGGAATTTTACGCCGCCGCTATCCACTCATCTTTCGGTGATGATTTCGACATTCTCTTCGGACCCGCATACAAGGGCATTCCGCTTGCCGTTGCCGCGTCAATGGCGTACTCGCGGCTTTTCGGCAAAGAGGTTCAATACTGCGCCAACCGAAAGGAAGCAAAAGACCACGGCGAAACGGGGGTATTCCTTGGTGCCGTGCCGCGGGACGGAATGCGCGTTGTCATTGTCGAAGACGTAACGACCTCCGGCGCGTCAATCGAAGAGACGCTCCCGCTTTTGCTTTCCGCCGCAAAAGTCGAAGTCAAAGGGCTGATGGTTTCTCTTGACAGGCAGGAAAAAGCAACAGCGGACAGCGAATGCACCGCGCTTCAGGAAATAAGCGCGCGGTACGGCTTTCCAGCGGCATCAATCATCACAATGAAAGAAGCTGTCTCATTCCTAAAGCGGATACCCGTAGACGGAAAAATCATTATCGATAAGGAAACCGCCGCGTCGCTTGCAAAATACTACAATGAATTTGGAGCCATAAAATGGGAGAAATAAACACTTACGAGGCAGCCGTTGAGCGCAGCAGAAAGCTTGAGGCTGAAATTGAAGCGAATCCGCAGAAGTTCCTTATGCTTACCGGTGACCGCCCGACAGGGAGGCTTCACCTTGGGCATTACTTTGGATCTCTTCAAAACCGAGTCAGGCTTATGAAACTTGGAGTGCCTATATTTATCGTCATTGCAGACTATCAGGTGCTAACCGACCATGAGCTTTCGCAGGAGATTTCGCAGAATACTAAACAGCTCGTTATGGACTACATCGCGGCGGGGATTGAGCCGGGCGAAAACGTTGCAATCTTTCCGCACAGCTATGTGCCGGAGCTAAACCAGCTCATGCTGCCCTTCCTTGCGCTAGTCTCTATGTCTGAACTTAACCGCAACCCAACGGTAAAGGAAGAGATAGAAGCTGCGGGTCTTAAAAGTGTAAGCGCCGGCATGTTCACCTACCCCGTGCATCAGGCGTGTGATATTCTTTTCTGCAAGGCTAACGTTGTTCCTGTGGGGAAAGACCAGCTTCCGCATCTTGAGCTTACGCGCACAATCGCAAGGCGGTTTAACGAAAAGTTTTCACCAAAAAGCCCCATCTTCCCCGAGCCGCAGGCGCTTTTAAGCAGCACGCCGCACATTCCAGGCCTTGACGGCGCGCAGAAAATGAGCAAAAGCCGCGGCAATGCCATAATGCTTGGCGCAACGGAAGACGAAACGGCGGCAGTTATTAAAAAAGCAAAAACTGACTCAGAGCGCTTTATTGTCTACGACCCCGAAAAGCGCCCCGAAGTGGCAAACCTTCTTGACCTTGCGGCGCTTTGCTCCGGCGGCGATCCCGTTAAAATAGCGGAAGAAATAGGAGAGGGGGGCGCAGCGGCTCTTAAAAAGAAGCTCACGGAAGCCGTGAACGAGGCGCTAAAGCCCCTGCGCGAAAAGCGCAAAAAACTTGAAGGGGAGCCTGACTATATCCGCTCCGTGCTGCTTTCAGGGGTAGAGAAGGCAAGAAAGATAGCCGAAGCAACGCTTTCCGAAGTGCGCCGCGCCATGAACATGGAAATATAGCTGCGGGCAATTCACTCGCCCTAAAGCCCTTGGAATGCCCGCCATGCATCGATAAACTCAAGCATATACTGCTGAATATCGCCGAACCACTTGCGCTGAAACTCTAGCGCCTGTGCGCCCAAATATCTATAGTGCCAGCATTCCCAGCGGTAGCCCGTAACCGCCTCGTACCCTTGCGGGAAAGAAAGCGACCAGCCAAAGAGGTGCGCGTTAGCGCTAAGCCAGCGGCCGGCGCGGGTTTCCGCAAACTCATCGGTAATAGAGCCAAAGTCAATTACGGTGCCAAGCTGATGTTGGCTCGCGCCGGGCATTGCGGATTCCCTGTCAGCGGCTTCCTGCCCCAGCTCGGCGACATTGCGCCTATAAACGTTTTCCTGATACTCATAGGAGCGGTATGTTGAGCTTACAAGGAGCGTAACGCCATCGCGCATAGCGGCAGCCGCCATCTCTTCAAGAGCCTCTTCAGCCATTCTGCGCAGGGAAAGCCCGTCCCTGTTAATCATGTAGGAGCGGCCTTGAGCCGTTGCCGCAGTGAGACTAACTAGGTCAGCGGGAGCGTAGCCTTCGGGCAAAAAATGAGCCTTATCTACAAGCTGCAAAAGCCCGTCCGTGTCGCCGCTTAATAGCGTGTTAAGCTCTTGCAAGAAGGATTCCTTGTCCGCGTTTATTGCGGCTATAATCTCGCGCGGGATTGACGCGGGCGCTTCAAAAACCCTTGCAGGCTGCACGGAAAAGCTCTCCTCGGCAGAGGCGGCCGCGTTCTCGCTAGATGCGTCACCGCTTGCCGCGCTGCCCGCGCCGCTTTCTTTCGCTGTGCACGAAGCTAAAAAGACCGCCACGAGCAAGGCGGTGGCTTGCGCCTTTATGCTCTTTTTTTTCATTTTTCTTCCTTAAAAATCTGTCAACTGATAACTATAAACTGATAATTCTTAACTACTTAAACCGCCTTATCTCCCAGCCGCGTTTTATTGCCTCGCGTTTAAGGCGCCTGTCAGGGTTAACGGCAACAGGCCTGCCGACAGTCTCAAGCAAGGGGAGGTCATGGACGCTGTCCGAATAAAACGAACACTCGGGCAGGTCAACGCCGTTTATCCGCAAAAACTCAAAAACAATGTTGCGCTTTGAACCAGAAAAAACGGGGATTCCGTCAAGCCTTCCAGCAAAAATGTCACCGTCATAATGAAAGCGGGAAGAAATAACGTCATCGTCCGCAACACCGCAATAGCGCGCAAGGAACGCCACTGCCTCAAATGGGGAAGACGTTGCAAGCACAACGCGCGTGCCGTTTTCCTTAAGCCGCCTTATTTCTTCAAGCGCATCTTTATAGCATTTTCCCTTGATCTTTGTCTGGAACGCTTCCTCTCCTATGGAAAAAAGGACATCGCGCGGTACGCCTTTAAGGTACGGCAGAATCAGCTGAAACAGGTTTTCCATTTTAATGCTAAAAAAGCGATATAAAATATAGAGAAACGGCAAAAGAAGAAAATAACGCTTTTTTATCATTTTCCTTTTGGCGCAAATAACGGCAAAGGGAATCGGAGTGGCGCCTCTTGTAATTGTGTGGTCAACGTCAAAAAAGGCAACTTTTTCTTTATGCCCTGCACTGCGTGTGTTTTGCATTGTCAGTTGTTAAATATTGCCTTTTTTATTTTTGAAATTATCTCTTCCAAAGACGGCTCCGCCTTTAGCTTGTCTTCTATTTTTTGACCGCCATGCATAACCGTCGTGTGGTCTCTTCCCCCGAACTCAAGCCCAATCTCCGTTGTGGAAAACTCCGTAAGCTCCCTGCACAAATACATGGCAATATGGCGAGGAAGGGTTATTGACTGGGTTCTTTTTTTGCCTTTAAGGTCCGTGTAAGAAACATTAAAATAAGCGGCGACGGCTTTTTGGATCGCTTCAATGCTGATGTTTCCCGTCGTTTTTGATGAGCTGAAATTGTCTTTTAACAGGGTAGAAGCAATTTCCTTTGTAATTTCTATCTTCTTAAAATCAGCGTAAGCCGTTATTTTTGCAAGGCAGCCTTCAAGATCCCGCACATTTGAAGAAATGTTTTCCGCTATTAAAGATATTACATCATTCGGTATTTTTACGTTTTTTGCTTCGGCTTTCTTTTTAAGGATTGCGCAGCGCGTTTCAAAGTCGGGCGGCTGAAGGTCTACATTTAACCCCTTCTCGCATCGGGAGCGCAAGCGCTCGTGCAGCTTTGAAAGCTCCGTTACGGGCCTGTCGCAGGTAAAGACAATCTGCTTGCCTTCTTGGTCAAGGCTGTTAAAGATATGGAATACCTCTTCTTGACAGGCTTCTTTCCCTTGAAAAAAATGTATATCGTCAATTAAAAGAATATCCGTTTTTCTGTATTTCTTTTTGAATTCCTGCCTTGCTTCTTTTTGCTTTCCCACCATTTCAACAAATTCGTTTAAGAAATCTTCAGCGGTGGTATAGATGATTTTGCAGCCTGTTTTTTCCCAAGCATAATTGCCTATTGCTTCCATAAGGTGAGTTTTTCCAAGCCCCGAACCTCCATAGAGAAGGAGCGGATTATAGGATTTTCCGGGGTTTGAAGCTACAGCCATGGCGGCGTTTGCGGCGAATGAGTTGTTCTCCCCAATCACGAAGTTGTCAAAGGTGAGCTCACTCTTTAGCATGGGATGCTGCCCCCGCGGCTTTTCCTCCTGCGACTTTGGCTTTGGAGCGTCAGCCGCTCTCTTCTTTTCGGCTGCAAGCGGCGGCGCAATGCTTTCCTTTTGCTCATCGGCGGCGGGCTCTTTTTTCCTTGTCTTGACCTTTAGCTCGAGGGCAATCCTCTCGCCCGAAAGGGCCTCTAGCTCGTCCTCTATTAGGTCCTTATACCCCTTTGATATTAGCTGGTCTCTGTAAAAGGCGGAAGGAACCGCCCCCGTAATAAGCTTTTCTGAGGATTTTTGGTATTCTATGTTGAGCCATGTTTGCTCAAAGTCGGATAGCTTTTTTTTGAGCTGCCTTAATGCCTCGTTCCAGAAGTCGCTGTAATCCCAAGTGTCCATTGGAATAGCCATTATAGCCTAGCGCAAAGGCGTTTACAAGGGCATATTCAGTGCTAGGGCTTAAATCAGCCGGCGGCCAATAGCTGATTTTCTTTCAACGCGCGCGCCGATTTTTCGCGCCAGGCGCAAGGCGCACCCGCGGCAAATTCAGACTAAATAGGCTATTTAGTCTGAATAA
>CAZDXD010000013.1:0-19761 GCA_964509415.1 uncultured Treponemataceae bacterium | reverse complement strand
GTAGAGTGCTACCTTCACACGGTAGAAGTCACTGGTTCAAATCCAGTATCGTCCAAATAGCAAAGGCGGCGGATATGGGGTTTATTTCCGAAAGACGATACCGGTACTTTTCCCACTCCCCTGCTGTAGAAACTCTTTTTAAAGAGTTTTTCAGAAAGTCAATCCATCTTTGCGCCGCTTTTATTCCGCTTTTTGCAAAAATAAGCACGCCCGCGGTCTGCGCCCTTCTTGCTATGGCAATCGCTGTTTATTCATTTTGCGAGGCGCTCCGTCTGCGCGGCACTAAAGTGCCGCTTGTTTCTAAAATAACCCTCTATGCTTCAAGAGATCGCGACAACGGTAATTTTGTGCTTGGTCCCGTTACTCTTGCGGCGGGCATTCTTCTTACGCTTTTAATTTTTCCTCTCGGGTACGCTTCGGCGGGCATTTTAGCCCTTGCCTTCGGGGATGGCACGGCAAGCCTTGCGGGAAAGCTCTTTGGCAGGCACAAGCTGCCGGGCGCCGCAGACAAGACGCTTGAAGGAAGCCTTGCCTGCTTTTGCATGGTTTTTCTTACATCGTTAGTCGTTACTAAGAATTTTTTTCATGCAGCCTTTCTTGCCCTGACCGCCGCCATTTTTGAGGCACTCCCCTTAAAAGATTTCGACAATCTTATTATCCCTCTTCTTATTTCCTTTTTAACCGCGCTTCTTGATTCTTTCGCTCTTTTCCAGCTTGCCTGACGGGGCGCTCCACTTATTGCCAGAGGTAGTGTTTATGAAGCGATTGTGTGTAGAAGCATACTCCTGCCAGAAACAAAACTGTTCCGCTGGCAAAAAGCGCCCAGCAGTCGCAAAGACACAGTGAAATCCAGCCTAGTGACAGGCAAAAGCATCCTGCCGCGGTTTTGTAATATTCCGGAATGCTGAACGCTTTTGCCTGGAGAAAAAACGAGAAACACGCAATTAAAAGCAAGAGCACGGAAATCAAAGAAAGCATGCCGGAATATCCCGGCAACAGTAAAAAAGTGCTTCCAAGTTCAGAGTAATTAACAGGAATGCCTGTCGCTGTAAAAAACGCCGCAATAGCGATAAAAAAAAGAAGCACGCCGGACTTTTGCATTGTTTTTCCATTTGCGAACACCGCGCCTGCAAGCACCGTCAAAATAAAGAATACCCTTATAAACAAAACTGTCCGCGAAATTAAAACCAGCATAAAAGGCTGTGTTTCCCAGAGTGAGAAGAACGGCACTAACAGGCGAACGCATTCCGCCGAAACAGCAATAAGTCCTGCGGAAAAAAAAGTTATCTCTATAGAAGGCGTTTTCTCAAAAAAGAAATAAACGCGCAACAGCGTAAGCGTCCCGGCAAGCGTAAGGGCAAGAACAGCTGCGGATGCCGCGTAAAAATTGAACGAGAACAGCGTGTTGTCCGAAAGGTCAATAAAGCGAATCAAATTTTCGGAAATATCCTGTTCCGTATCCAAGCACAAAAGAATAAAAGCCGCTACAGTCAAAGCTGAAAAGATAGCGGATACAGCAATTCCGCTCTTAATAAGCCGGTTCCTGGCTATTATTGTCATTGCGGTAAGTATAGCATTTCAATGCGCGTTATGAAAGGCTATTTGCAAAACGCCAGCAAGCGATTTACGAGGAATAAATAGGCTATTTACTCGCCGTGGATAGCCGATTTACAAAACGTCAGCAGTAAGCTGATGAAACGTCAGCCGACAGCTGACGAATTGCGCAGCGTAGCTTCTAGCGGATCGCGCAGCGCAAGCATCTAGCGCATCGCGCATGGAGCGCCTGAATTTGGCTTTATTAAGGAGACACGGCAAGAGCTTTGAGGATTTTGTTCTAATGGGACTTGCAAAAAATTTGCGAAAGATTATTGACAGTATCTATTGCGGGGCTGCAAGGCATGCTGTAAACTTACAGGCATGGGAAGGCGGCTTACGGTTATCAGGGCTGAAGTGCTCGGTTACTGCATGGGCGTTAGAATGGCTGTAGAAGCCGTTCACCGCGCCCTTAAAGAGAACCCGCTGCGCCCCGTTTACACGTATGGCCCGCTGATTCATAACCCTGCTGCCCTTGAGCATCTTAAAACGTTGGGCGTTGAAATCCTTGAGCCTTTTTCGCGGGCGCAGGGGGCGCCGCTATCTGCTGAAAGCGCCGCCGCATTTGCGCCGCTGCCTGATAATTTCGGCGGGCGTGCCGTAGTTATCCGCGCGCACGGGATTCCCCCTCTTGAGCTTGAAGCCCTTAAAAAGCGCGGCGCAAGAATTATAGACGCAACCTGCCCGCGCGTCCTTTCAAGCCAAAGGCTTGCCCAAAAATTCGCTTCTGAAGGCATTTCTGTCATTCTTGCGGGGGATAAAAACCACGCGGAAACTGCAGGGATTGCAGGCTTTGCCCCCGGCTGTACTGTTCTTGAAAACACGGCGGATGCAATGCGCTTCATTCAGTCGGCTGCTCTCCCTGACTGCGCGGCGCTTATCGGGCAGACAACAATCAGGCAGGCGGAATATGACGGCATTGCAGAAATTCTTTCTTCACGGATTGCGCAGCTTAAAGTCTGCCCGACAATCTGCCCCGCAACGGAAGAAAGACAGGCAGCTCTTGCGCGGCTTGCGTCTGTAACCGATGGAATCCTCGTTATCGGCGGGAGAAACTCCGCTAACACCCAAAGGCTTTTTGCCGCGGCAAAGGCTCTTTCACCCTGCGCTTGGCTTATTGAAAGCGCGGAAGAAATCCCTGACGAAGCCTTTTCCATCGAATGCATAGGCATTGCGGCAGGCGCTTCAACGCCCGATGAAATTATAGATTCAGTTGAAAAAAGACTCCTTGCCGCCGCGCCCGCAGGCGTTTTAATGCATGAATGAAAAAACGTTTTTGCTTTTAGAGTTCTACAGGCTACGCGAAGAAATAGCGACTTTCTGCGTTTCAGAAGAGGGGCGCGATGAATTTCTGCGCCGCATTCCTTCCACCAACAAAAGCGAGGTTTGCAGGCTAAAGCGCCTTGCCGCGGACTGGGCGCGCGAAGCCGAATCAGAAAATCCCCCGCCGCTTGCCTCATGGCAACCTGTTTCAAGCATTTTCCCCTTGCTTAAAGCGGAAGGGGCACACATTTCAGCTGAAAGCTTCGCGCGTCTCGGCGAGTTCTGCCGCGCCTCTGAAGCCCTGCGCCTCTGGGGAATGAGCGAAGAAAACAGCAAAGGCGGCGTGGAAGATGGCTTAAGTCACGGTGCGGATAACGATGAAGATGATGGCGCGTCTGTCCGCGAAAAAGCCGCCGCCCTCCCTGACTTGTCAGAAGCCCATTCCCTCATTTTTTCTGTAATCGAGCCGGACGGCTCCTTCCGCGATTTGCCGCAGCTCGCTTCAATCCGAAAGCGCATTGCAGAAATAAGGCGCGGCATTGAAAGGCGGCTTAATGCCCTTTGCAGCGACCCCGCGCTTGTGCCAATGCTTCAGTCTTTTTTGCCCGCGCTTCGCGGCGGAAGGCAGGCTCTTGCTGTAAAGGCTAACTTTCGCGGGCGCATTCCAGGCATTGTGCACGAAGTTTCCCAGAGCGGTCAGACAATCTATATTGAGCCTGCCGAAGTTGTCGAGGCGGGCAATGACCTTGTTACCGAAGAGCTTCGCCTTGAGCGCGAAAAAATAGAAATTCTCCGCAACCTTGCAAGCAAGCTCCGCGCCTTTTGCCCATCTTTTAAGGCTGCGCTGGATACGCTTATCTTTTTTGACGGGCTTTCAGCCGCTTGCCGCTGGGGAAAGGAGAACGCCTGCACGTTTGCGCTCGACTTGCCGTTGCAGGAGCCGCACTTGAGTGATGAGCGCGGCGGCGAACCTCCGCGGCTTAATCTCGTAAGGGCGAGGCATCCCTTTCTGCGGGATAAAGCTGTGCCGATTGACATCAGCATCCCAGAAGGTGCAAGCGTGCTGGTTATAACGGGACCCAATGCGGGCGGGAAAACCGTTGCGTTAAAAACGGCGGGGCTTTTCGCGCTAACAAATCAGTGCGGCTGGCCTGTTCCAGCTGCCGAGGGCACGGCATTCCCTGTTTTTGACTTTATCGGCTGTGACATTGGCGACGATCAGTCTATAGAAAACTCGCTTTCCACGTTTTCTGCGCGCATGCAAAACACAGCCGAAATGCTTAAAGACGCGGGCACTGAAAGCCTCATCCTGCTGGACGAGCTGGGAAGCGGCACGGACCCGGAGGAAGGTTCTGCACTTGCAATGGCGTTTCTCGATACCCTCGCAGAAAGAGGCTCGCTTGTCATCGCGACAACGCACCATGCGGCAATCAAGCACTACGGCTTTGCGCGGGCGGGTTGCATAAACGCTTCCGTTGAATTTAACGCTGAAACGCTTGCCCCTTCCTATAAGATAATCATGGGAATGCCGGGCGAAAGCCGCGCGATTGACATTGCCGAGCGCAATGGAATCCCGCAAGAGATTGTCTCTGCCGCGCGCTCTTATCTTTCAGGCGGCGGCGCTGACGTTTCCCTGCTTATTCAAAAGCTCAATGCAAAGCATGAAGAAATGCTCAAAACTGAAGAAGAGCTGCAAAGGCGCAATGCCGATTTGCGCGAAGTCCGCCGCGAGCTTGATTTGCGCGCTCTTCGCGTAAAGCAAAAAGAACTTTTGTTGCGCGAAAGCGAGTTTGGGCGCATGAAAAGCTTTTTTCTTGAAAGCCGCAAGGCTCTTGAAAAGCTCGTGCGCGAAATCCGCGAAGGCGGCGGCGCTGTTTCTAAAGAGGCAACTTTAGCGGTTAAAAGCTGGGCGGAAAACTTTGAAAGCGCCCTTGAAAGCGAAAAAGAGGCAATGCAGGCTGAAGCCGCCGCGGTTGAAGCAGGCGAAAGCCCCGCCGGGGAAGCTGCAAGCGGTGTTCCTTCCGCCGCCGCGATTGCCCCTGACATGGAAGTGCTTGTCGCGCCGTCAGGCGCGCGCGGCAGGGTTCTGCGCCGCGGCAAAAAGGGGAGCTGGCTAGTGGAAACGGGCTCCCTTAAAATCCCCGTGCCCGAAAGCAGGCTAAAAGCCATTAGCCCCGCAGCCGGTGCATTCGCAAAAAGCGGAAAAGCCCTGCCTGCGGCTATGGTTGAGTTTCAGCCTGCCGCGCCTTCGGAGCGTCCTGCCTTTGAGCTTCGCCTTCTTGGAATGCGCCGCGCCGACGCGGAGCAGGCTTTAATCCATCAGCTTGACTTATGCGTAATGAGCGGCTTGCATGAGTTTTCTATTATACACGGCAAGGGGAACGGCGTTTTGCAGGAGGCTGTGGCGGCGGTTCTAAAAGAAAACCCCGCTGTGGCAGAGTTTCACTTTGCCCTCCCTGAAAACGGCGGGACAGGCAAGACCATCGTGCGCCTTGCCGGCACGGGCTAAAGCCTCTGCACGCCGCCGTCTTTAGCGGCAATGTATACCATTGGCGTGTTTTTTGTAAAAAAGCCGTTTTCCACAACGCCCGGAATTAAATTAATTTCCGTTTCCATCTTTGCGGGGTCAATCGGGCTTCCGCCGTCAGGGGTTACCTGCCACAGGCAGTCAAGTATTAGGTTGCCGTTGTCTGTAACAACGGGCCCCGCCTTGCGCACGCCTTCGCGCAAGAGGGGCTTTGCGCCCAATGCTTCAAGGCTTTTCGCGGCGCTTACTCGCGCTTCTGGGACAACTTCAACGGGGAGCGGAAACGCCGTGCCAAGGTGCGGCGCCTCTTTTGACGAGTCGGCGACAATCACAAAGACTGCGGCATTGTAGGCAATAATCTTTTCAAGAAGGAGCGCGGCTCTCCCGCCTTTAATCAAGTGCTTTTCGGGCGAAATAGTGTCCGCGCCGTCTATTGCAAGGTCAAGCTTTCCGCCTATTTCTTTTGAGTTCATGGAAAAGACGGGGATTCCGAGATTTTCGCACGCGATTGTTGTTTGGAAGCTCGTTGCCACCGCCCTTATGCCGGATACCGCGCCTTCAGCAATCCGCTCGGCGAGCCTCCTTATGGCAGGCATTGCAGTCGAGCCCGTGCCAAGCCCGATTTTCATTCCGCTGAAAATAAGCCCGCGCTCTATCAAGTCGTCAACGGCAAACGATGCCGCGCGCTCCTTCTCTTCCTGCAAGTCATTCGGCATAATCTTCTCCCGTAAATAGCTTGAATTGGTCATAAGCCTGATATTGCAGCATTGCAAGGCCGTTGGACACTTTGCAGCCCGCGGCTTCCGCCCGCTTGAGCATTTTTGTTTTTTCAGGCGTGTAGATTATATCGCAAACAGCTTCATGCCCCTTAAAATTGTAAAAGTAAAGCGGGTCCTCGTCCGCGTTAGGCAGCATCCCTGCGCTTGTAGTCTGAATGATAAGATCAGAGTACCGCGCAAGAAGAGAGGCGCTTGTCCTCTCAAGCGGTGCCCACTTAAACCCGTGAGCTTTGGCAAGCTCTTTTGCTTTTTCCTCCGTCCTGTTGAAAATGCAAGCCTTTCCTTTAAGCCGTTTTACGGCAAGCGCGACAGCGCGGGCAGCCCCGCCTGCTCCGATAATCGCCACATTCAGGCAGCGCAAATCCTTTTTGCTCAGAAATTCCAAAATCGCCCTTGTAAAGCCTGATATATCCGTGTTAAAGCCAAGCCAAGCGCCGTCCCTTCTTATAACCGTGTTTACCGCGCCGATTTCCGCAGCTTCAGGGGAGACTTTGTCAATAAAGGAAGCGATATTCTCCTTGTACGGATGCGTTACGGAAAACCCTTTAACGCCAACTTCTGTCGCAAAGTCCATAACTTCAGCAATTTTTTCCGCGCGGATTGGAATATACACCGCGTTTTTTCCGTGCGCCTTAAAGCCCGCGTTATGAATGGCAGGGCTCGATGTTGCCTCAAGCGGATAGCCAGCAATGCCGTAAATTTCCGTGTCAGGGTCAATGGATTTGAAATTATAGACTTTGTTGAGCGCAACAGGGTCAATCTGACCAAGCGCCCTTGTTCCCGCGCCCGGCGTTCCGCCGTTCGGATAAAGCGTCGGGTCGTCCGCAGGGATAGAGCAGTAGGCAATTTGCGAGCCGATAACGGGAGCAAGCACTCTTGTCGGCATTCCGAGCGGCCCCATTGCAATCAGCGTAAACTCTTCTTCGCGCAAGTCCTTTGTTTCCCTGAAAAGCGCGGTTACATCCGCAAGACCTTGCGGCATAAAGGCGATTTTCGCTATTTCGTCCCCGTTGCGGAGCATTGCACGCAGTTTCGCGGAAATGTTTGTTTCCGCGCCTGTCATGTTGTGAATGCTTCGGATAATCTTTATGTCAAATCCGCGCGCGACCTCTTCTATGCTTGAAATTTGAAAATCCTCTTCCAAGTCAACATAAGAAAAATTCTTGCGCGGGTCCGTATCAGCAAAGGCAAGCCCGCGGGCAAATAGCACCGTGCGCGCGGCTTCGCCGCCCGCAAAGTTTCCGCCGTCTGCCTTGCGGCGCACGGTAAGAATGCATGGCAAGCCCGCCTGCGACGGAAAAGAGCGAATATGCGGATATTCGTCCGCATCAAGAAAATCCGCCCGCAGTTCCGCAATGTCGATAAATTCGCGATAGCGCTCAAGTATTTCCAAATTCTGCTGGATTGTCGGAGCAGTAAGCGTAAGACATATTTTGCAGCTCATCTTGTGCGCATTATAAATAATTTTGAAGCTCTTAGCCAGCCGTAATTCAGACACGCATATAGTATGTGCTCTTCGCCATGCCGAGCCTTTCGCGCAGCCAAGCCGCTAGAAGCTTGCGCTGCGCGATCCAGCAAGCCTTCCGTCCAAGCTCAACAAGGCTTCCGGGCGTTGTCCGTCGCCTCGCTGGGCAGCTTCTAGCGAAACGTCAGTCGTCTATTTACGAAACGTAAATCGCCTATTTACAAAACGTCAGCCGACGATCCACGAAGAATAAATAAGCTATTTATTCGAACTAAATAAGCTATTTAGTAGCGCTAAATAGGCTATTTACTCGCCGTCAGCCGTCAGCAAACGGCGCGAGACAGGCACGCGGGCATTGTCCGGCTGCTTGTTAATGCGGGCGCTGCCGCAAAATGTGAAATTTTGCTCTTTTCAAAACGGAAAAAAGATGTTAGAATATAGACAAAGTAAAGGAATTAATAGTAAAGGATTTAACATTGAGAAAAGGGAAAGCATATGTTTTACCCCCCCCCCGTGTGTATCGGTGAGGGATTTTTTCGCTTTTAGGATAACATAAAGTTTGGTTCTCATGGCAAAAACAAAAACAACAAAGATTATTACAGAAGAGCAAATACGCCGCCGCTTGATAATGCTTGCCATTGTCATTGCCATTGTTATTTACCTATTGGTTTTGTCTTTTAATTCTATTCTTTCAAGCCTTGATGCAGTGCAGGTAACTTCGGCTGATTCCATGACTCAAACGCGCGCGGGCACGGCTGTGCAGGAAGTTATGCGCCATATAAATTCTGATCAGCGCATTGTTCGCCTGCTGGCAATTTTTTACGATACCATCACTCAGCTTCGCCCGGGCGATGAGATGATTATTGATTCCATAAGAGCGTTCCAAATATCGCTGGACAGGCTCGGCTTTCCAAGCGATTTTCTTACGATTTTGTGGTATGGCCCTGACGGCGAAGGCCTTCGGGCAGATCTTGAGAACGGCACTGTGCGGCAGATATGGCTTTCGGATGATACAAGCGTTATACAGGAAACGATTGACCGCGCTTTTGCGGGAGAGGCGGCTGTATCCACGTTTTACTTTGATCCTGCGCTCCAGAGAAGGGTTATCATTTACGCGCAGCCTCTCTATCTTGAGGGCAGGATTACAGGCGTTATAGCCGGAACGCACGGTGTTGACGAGATACAAGACATTTTGACAGCCACTGCGGAAGCTGAGCCGTTTTACAGCTATTTTCTTGTGGACGACACTGGCACTTTTATCGCCGCGGCATCTGACGGCAATTACCCTGAAATTATCTATTACACGCAGGGCACGGAAATGATTGCCATGCCGCTTTTTCCGCCTGAAACGCGCACCCAGATACAGCGCACTCAGAGAGGGTTTATTACAATTAGGCAGGAAAACTCGGAATACCACGGATATATCCAGCCGCTTCGCATAGGCGCTGCCGAAATGCGCATTATCTGTGTAAACACGAATGTAGACACCGCTTCCGTCACTAATCAGCAGATAGCCTCCACTAAGTTTATTTTCTCTGTATTTTGCGTCTTTGTTGCACTGTCAATCATCCTTGGTGTAGTGCTGACTTACGGGTACGGCAACAGGCTTATACGCTTTTTGTATTTTGACACGCTGACCGGCGCGGACAACACCAACCGCTTCCGCAGAAAGCTTGCGACCAGAAGGAACAGGGCGATTGACAGTGGAGATTATGTTTGCGTGGCAACGCTGAACGTAAGGCAGTTCAGGTCCATAAACGAAATATTCGGTGTTGACAACGGGAATCAGCTTTTGTTTATCATCAAGCAGGCGTTGTCGGAGCACCTGCAAAAAGATGAGTTTTTCTGCCGCGAATCGTACGACACATTCCATGTGTGCCTGCATGACCATGACCACGCGGAAATCACAATGCGGCTTAAAGCCATTATGGACGAGGTTGTGCAGAAATATCTTGAAATTCACGATTATCATCTCAAAATGTACGCAGGCGTGGTGGTTATTGAGCCTGACCAGGTTCTCGAAATTACCGTAAACGAGATGTTTTTGCGCCTTTCCCTTGCCCTTTCAAAGGCAAAGGCGAATGCCAGCGATAGTTTCTGCTTTTATGAAGATACCCTGTATGCGCAGGAAGAAACGGAAAATTACATTGAAACCCACATGGAGCAGGCGCTGGCTGACGGCTCTTTTAAGGTGTATCTTCAGCCAAAGATGGACTTGGCAAGCGGAACGATTGGTGCCGCGGAAGCCCTTGTGCGCTGGGATGCAAACGGCGAGCGGATGATTTATCCGGATCAGTTTATCCCGTTTTTTAACAAGAACGGCTTTTGCGTCAAGCTCGATATGTATATGCTTGAACAGGTGTGCAAGCTCATGCGCGAATGGATTGACAGCGGGATTGAGCCCATCCCCATATCGGTAAACCAGTCGCGCCTTCTTTTCTTTGAAGCGAAATATGTTGACAATGTTACCGCGATTGCCGCGAAATACAGCATTCCGCCGGGGCTTATTACGCTAGAAGTGCTTGAAGAGATGTACCTTGAAAAGACAGACGTGGTGAACACAAAGATTGCGGAGCTTCGCAAAAGAGGCTTTTTGATTTCTATGGACGACTTCGGCAGCGGGTACTCATCATTCAGTGCGATTGGCGAGCTTAGCGTGGACGAGCTTAAGCTCGACAGGAAATTCCTGATGACGGCATCAGGCGCGGAAAGCTGGCGCATGAAAATCGTTCTTGACCAGGTTGTAAAAATGGCGCGCCGCCTTCATCTTTCCGTTGTAGCAGAAGGCGTTGAAACAAAGGAAGACGAGATGCTTATTAGGGCGCTTGGCTGCGACTACGGGCAGGGATATTACTATTGCAAGCCTATCCCGGCAGCGGAATTTAACGAGCGCTACATGCACAACCTGCAAAGCCAGACTTTAGATGACGATGATGAAGAGCCTTTCTCGCCGGAGCTAATTTAGAGTTAGCCTTTGGGCTTTATAAATTCGTATATCCCGTTAAAAAGCGGTCTATTTCCCTTGCGCACTCCCGCCCTTCGGCAATAGCCCAGACAACGAGAGACTGCCCGCGCCGCATATCGCCCGCGGCGAACACCTTGCCGCCCGCGGCTTCTGTCCTGTATGAAACGTTGTCAGCGGAAACAGTGCCGCGCGGGGTTAGCTCCGCGCCAAAAGACACAGCCGTGTAGGGCTCGCAGCCTGTAAAGCCCGCCGCAATCAGCACAAGATCAGCAGGGATTTCACGCTCGGTGCCGGGCTTTTCCGCCATAACGCGCTTTCCGCCTTCATTCTTAAACTCAACGCCGACCGTCCTTACCGCGCGGATTTTCCCGTTTTCTGCAAGAACAGCCTTTACTGTAGTTTCGTATACGCGCGGGTCGGCGCCAAAAAAGGCAATCGCTTCTTCCTGCCCGTAATCTGTTTTAAGCGTTTTTGGCCACTGCGGCCAAGGGTTGTCAGGCGCACGGCTTTCTGGCGGGCAGGGCATCATCTCTATTTGCACGACAGAAGCGCAGCCAAGCCGTATGCACGTTCCCGTGCAGTCATTGCCGGTGTCTCCTCCGCCTACAACGACAACGTGCTTCCCTTTGGGATTAAAGAAAGCCCCGTCGCGCAAGCTGGAATTAAGCAGGCTTTTTGTAACCGATGAAAGGAAATCAACAGCATAAAACACGTCGGGAAGGCCTGCCCCTTCCGCTTGAAGAGGGCGGGCAGCCTTTGCCCCGCAGCACAAGGCGACCGCGTCAAACATTTCGAGAATTTCAGCAGCATCTGCCGTGCGGCCTACATCGGCACCCGTTATAAAGCGAACGCCCTCTTCTTCCATCAGGGCAATCCTGCGCTGAACGATTGGCTTTTCCAGTTTCATGTTAGGGATTCCGTACATTAAAAGCCCGCCTGGTCTGTCGTCGCGCTCGTAAACGGTAACGTTGTGTCCGCGGCGGTTAAGTAAGTCGGCGGCGGCAAGCCCCGCGGGTCCCGATCCGATTACAGCGATTTTCTTGTCCGTGCGGAACGGGGGAATGCGCGGCTTTATAAAGCCCCTTTCAAAAGCGGTTTCTATTATAAAAAGCTCGTTGTCGCGAATTGTTACGGCTTCATCATCAAGCGCGCAGTTGCAAGCCTTTTCGCACAAGGCGGGGCACACGCGGGAGGTGAATTCCGGAAAGCTCGATGTCTTGCTAAGGCGCAAAAACGCTTCCTCATAAAGCCCATGATAAAGCGCGTCATTCCATTCGGGGATAAGATTGTGAAGCGGGCAGCCCGTTACCATTCCCTTTAGCTGCAGCGCCGATTGGCACATTGGCACGCCGCAAGCCATACAGCGGGAGGCTTGCGTGCGCCTCTCTTCTTGCGGCAGCTGCGTGTGAAACTCCGAAAACCCCGCCGCCCTATTTGTCGGAGAAACGGCGACATTCTCTTTTCTTGCGTATTCTAAAAATCCTGTAGCTTTTCCCATTGTATTCTCCTAAAGCCCTTGCTTTACTTTGCGCCCGTTACGGCGTAGAACGCCTCAAGGACAGCTTCGTCATGCTCAATGCCGCGCCCTTCCGCCTTGTCGATTTCTTCCATCATTTTGCGGTAATCGTTTGGAATGATTTTCTTAAAGTCCGCAATGCGGCTTTCAAAGCCGTCAAGGATGCGCAATGCAAGCTCGCTGCCCGTTTCCTTTTGGTGCATTTCGATAAGCTCGCGCAGCCTCTCGATGTCTCGCGGAAGGCAAAGCTCTTCCATAGAGATGAGTTCCTTGTTTAAGCGGCGGTACAAGGTGTGGGCGCTGTCGTAAACGTAAGCTATGCCGCCGCTCATTCCCGCGGCGAAGTTCCTTCCCACAGGACCGAGTATTACCGCAGTGCCGCCTGTCATGTACTCAAGGCCGTGGTCTCCGCAGCCTTCAACAACGGCAACCGCGCCAGAGTTGCGCACGCAAAACCTTTCGCCCGCAATCCCGTTGATAAAGACAGAGCCCGATGTTGCTCCGTAAAGCGCGACGTTTCCTATAACGATATTCTCCTCCGCCTTGTAGCCGCGGTTTGCCGGCGGAAAGACTGCAATCTTGCCGCCTGAAAGCCCCTTGCCAAGGTAGTCGTTGGCGTCCCCTTCAAGGCGGAGCGTCAATCCCTTTGGAATAAACGCGCCGAAAGACTGCCCGCCGCCGCCCTTGCAGTTTACAGTGAACGTGTCGTCAGGGTCATTCCCGCCGCGCACGCGCTGTATTTCAGAGCCTAAGATTGTCCCCACGCTGCGGTCGGTGCTTGAAACTTCTATAGAAACGGAAGCCTTTTTGCCTGACTTTATCGCGCTGTCAAACTTTTTAAGGAGGATTCTCTCGTCAACGGTTTTTTCAAGCTGAAAGTCAAAAACATCGGCGGGGTCAAAGTGCCTTTTCGCGCTCTTTGAGTCGTCATTTGCCGCGCCTGCGCCTAAAAGCTTATCCGTGTTTACAAGCCCCGCGCGGGAGGAAGGAGCTTTCGCTTTAAGGTGCAGCAAGTCCTGCCTGCCTACCATCTCGTCTACAGTGCGCACGGAAAGGCGCGCCATTATCTCGCGAAGCTCCTCCGCAGTAAAGCGCATAAAGTTTGCAACGTGTTCTGGGTTTCCGCGGAATCTTTCGCGCAAGCGTTGGTTCTGCGTTGCAACGCCAAACGGGCAGGTGTCAAGATTGCACACGCGCATCATCATGCAGCCCATGGCGACAAGAGGTGCAGTCGCAAAGCCAAATTCTTCCGCGCCAAGAAGGGCGGCAATGGCAACGTCTCGCCCGCTCATCAGCTTGCCGTCAGTTTCAAGAATGACGCGGCTTCGAAGCCCGTTGCGCATTAAAGTCTGGTGTGTTTCCGCAAGGCCTAGCTCCCAAGGAAGCCCCGCGTGATGGATTGAGTTTAGGGGAGCCGCGCCCGTGCCGCCGTCATGTCCCGAAATGAGTACAACCTGCGCTCCCGCCTTTGCAACGCCCGACGCAATTGTGCCCACCCCCGCTTCGGATACGAGCTTGACAGAAATGCGGGCGCGGCGGTTTGCGTTTTTAAGGTCATAGATAAGCTGGGCTAAGTCCTCTATAGAATAAATGTCGTGGTGCGGCGGCGGCGAAATAAGGGAGACTCCCGCCGTAGCGTGGCGCGTGGCTGCAATCCAAGGGTACACTTTCTTGCCGGGCAAGTGCCCGCCTTCGCCGGGCTTTGCCCCTTGCGCCATCTTTATTTGGATTTCTTTTGCGCTTAAAAGGTACTCTTCCGTTACGCCAAAGCGCCCGGAGGCTACTTGCTTGATTGCGCTGTTCTTTTCGGTGCCCAAGCGCTCCCGCTTTTCGCCGCCCTCGCCGGAGTTCGACTTTCCGCCAAGCCGGTTCATCGCAATCGCCATGCACTCGTGCGCTTCCTGCGAAATCGAGCCGTATGACATCGCGCCTGTCTTAAAGCGCTTTACAATGCTTTCAACGGGCTCAACCTCGTCAATCGGAATGCCTTCGCCCGTCGGGAAATTGAAATCAAAAAGCGCGCGCAACGTGTGCGGCTTGTCTGTCGCGTCTACAAGCTCAGAGTATTCCTTAAAGCGGCTGTAGTCCCCGTTGCGGACAGCCTCCTGCAAGGCGGCAATGGTTTCAGGGCTGTACAGGTGATCTTCGCAGTTCTTGCCGCGCCGCAACTTGTGCTCGCCTACGCTGTCAAGCGTTGTATCCGCGGGAAGTCCCAACGGGTCAAAAGCCTTGTTGTGCCAATAGTTCACGTCTTCTTCTATTTCTTTAAGACCTAACCCCCCAACGCGGCTTACCGTGTTTGTAAAGTATCGCTCGATTACCTCTTGCGATATTCCGACAGCTTCAAAAATCTGTGCGGACTGGTAGGACTGGACTACGGAGATTCCCATCTTCGCCGCGATCTTAACAATGCCGTCAAGAAGCGCGGAGTTGTAATCCTCAACCGCTGTATGGTAATCCTTGTCAAGCTGCTTTTTTTCGATAAGCTCTGCAATGCACTCGTGCGCAAGGTACGGATTGACAGCGCGCGCCCCATAGCCGAGAATCATAGCCGCTTGGTGCACGGTGCGCACCTCTCCGCTTTCAAGAATAATAGAAACAGCCGTGCGCTTTTTCGTGCGGATTAGGTACTGCTCCATCGCGCTTACCGCAAGAAGCGAGGGGATTGCAACGTGGTTTTCGTCAACGCCCCTGTCGGAAAGAATAATAATATTCGAGCCTTTCATGTATTCGCGGTCGCAGGTTATAAAAAGCTCATCCAAAGCCCTTTCAAGTGAAGTGTTCTTATAATACAGAAGAGAAACGACAGCCGTTTTAAGGCCGGGTCGGTTAAGGGAGCGGATTTTAAGAACGTCAACGCCGGTAAGAATGGGGTTGTTTATTTCAAGGACAGCGCAGCTCTTGCCTTCGGGCTTTAGCAGGTTGCCGTCCGAGCCCACATAAACCGTAGTGTCGGTAACAATCTTTTCGCGCAGCGAATCAATCGGCGGGTTTGTAACTTGAGCAAAAAGCTGCTTAAAGTAAGAAAAGAGAGAAGGGTGCTTGTCCGAAAGCACAGCTAACGGAATATCAATGCCCATAGAGGCTGTAGGCTCGGAGCCGTTTTTCGCCATCGGAAGGATAAGCTCTGCCACGTCTTCATAGCTCCAGCCAAAAGCGCGGTAAAGCTCGGCTCGCCGCTTTGCCCCCGCGGTTGGCACCTGCTTATTTGGAATATCCAAGTCGCGCAGGTGGACAAGGTGCTGGTCAAGCCATTCGCCGTAAGGGTGCTGTTCGGCGTAAAGCCTTTTGCATTCGTCGTCAGAGATAACCTTCCCCGCCTTTGTGTCCACAAGAAGGATTTTGCCCGGCTGAAGGCGAGCTTTCTTTACGATGTTATCTTCCGGAATTTTGAGAACGCCGACTTCAGATGCCAGAATGAGCATGTTGTCTTTTGTAATGTAATAGCGCGAAGGGCGCAGCCCGTTCCTGTCAAGCACCGCGCCGAGCACGTCACCGTCGCTAAAAAGAAGGGCAGCAGGCCCGTCCCACGGCTCCATCATTGTAGCCCAGTAGTGATAGAAGTCGCGCCTCTCAAAGTCCATCGTGTCATCGTGCTTCCAAGGCTCAGGAATGCAAATCATGACGGCAAGAGGCAGCGGCATCCCGTTCATCACAAGAAACTCAAGCGTGTTGTCAAGAATGGCGGAATCGGAGCCTCGCATATCCACAGCGGGAAGAATGCGGTGTATATCGTCCGCGAATACGGGAGAGTCAAGCGTTTCGCGCCTTGAAAACATTCTGTCGGCGTTTCCGCGTATTGTGTTGATTTCGCCGTTGTGCGCAATCATTCTGTACGGGTGGGCGCGCTCCCAGCTGGGATTCGTGTTTGTGCTGAATCTTGAGTGGACAATCGCAAGCGCCGAACTGTACCGCTCGGACTGAAGGTCGCGATAGAAAGTGCGCAGCTGCTTTACAAGAAACATTCCCTTGTAGACAATCGTGCGCGAAGAAAGCGATGCAATGTAAGAGCCCTGCCCTGAAAGCTCAAACTGGCGGCGCAAAAGATAAAGGCGGCGGTCAAAGTCAATTCCCTTTGCGGCATTTTCAGGGCGGGCAATAAAGCACTGCGCAATAACCGGCATGCAAGAGTGCGCCTTCTCTCCCAGCACGGACTCGTCAACGGGAACAGGCCGCCAGCCTAAAAACTTCATGCCTTCTTTTTCAGTTAAAAGCTCAAACAGCTTTTTCATGCGGCCGCGCTCAAGGTCATCCTGCGGGAGGAAAAACATTCCAATGCCGTAATCGCGCTCGTCGCCAATGTCGATATGAAGCTCCGCTGCCGCGCGCGAAAAGAACTCGTGCGAAATCTGCACTAAAATGCCCACGCCATCGCCTGTTTCCCCGCTTGCGTCCTTGCCCGCGCGGTGCTCCAGCTTTTCCACTATGCTAAGGGCACTGTCCACAATCGCGTGCGAGGGCTTTCCGTCTATGCTTGCAACCGCGCCGATTCCGCAGCTGTCATGCTCAAAAGAAGGATTATAAAGCGTTTGCTCGTCTTCTAAAAATGAGTTTTCCAAAATCGTTCTCCTCAAACCTTAAATGAAAAAAGGCGCAATGTCAGATTCCGCTTTCGCCGTAGTTTGACAAAACCCTTGCCGAAGGGTCGTCAACATTGCAGCCTTCCCAACTCTTGTTCGGCATCCAAAAGCCCGTGACCATTTCTGCTTGGCCTGGATAGTATTTTTCAAATATGTCGCGGTACAAAAGAGATTCCTTTGTAAAGGGCGCGGCATACTTGTATTTGGCGCACCCTTTTGCGAACTCATCGTCAGTGTAAAGAGTTTCGGCGTGCTCTTTTAGGTCGTCCACAAGCGAGTGTCCCACGGCATCGCTAAAGGCAGCCTTTTCGCGCATTAAAATGCTTCTCGGAAGCCAATCGCCTTCAAAGGCGCGGCGCAAAAGGTACTTGCCCTTGCCGTACTTGTTCATTTTGATTTCTGGGTCAACGCTCATCACGTATTCTACAAAGTCAAGGTCACCGAAAGGCACGCGCGCCTCAAGCGAGTTTACGGAAATGCAGCGGTCCGCGCGAAGCACATCGTACATGTGAAGCTCGCGCACCCGCTTTTCAGACTCCTTCTGAAACTCTTCAGCATTCGGCGCAAAGTCCGTGTACTTGTACCCGAAAAGCTCGTCGCTTATCTCTCCCGTAAGGACAACGCGCACGCTAGTCTGGCGAATCGCGCGGCAAACAAGATACATGCCGATGCTCGCGCGGATAGTAGTAATGTCATACGTGCCGAGTGCCTCAATTACAGGCTCAAGCGCGTTAATCACGTCATCGCGCGTGATAATCACTTTATGGTGGTCGGCGTGAAGATACTCCGCAACCTCCCGCGCGTATTTAAGGTCGATAGCGTCAATGTCCATTCCAATGGAGAATGTCTTTATCGGAAGCCTAAGCGCTTTCGCGGCGACAGCGCACACAAGCGAGGAATCAAGCCCGCCAGAAAGAAGAAAGCCCACGGGCGCGTCAGCGTCAAGGCGCTTGCGTATTCCTGCAATTAGCTTTTCGCGGATATTAGCGCAGACAGTGTCAATGTCCTCCCGCCGCGTTTCCGTTACCTCTGTCATGTCCCTGTAGCAGACAAACTTGCCGTCAGCGTAATAATGCCCCGGCGGGAAGGGCAAGACTTTTTCCGCAAAAGGGACAATGTTTTTAGGCTCGCTTGCAAAAATAACGCGCCCTTCCTTGTCATAGCCGTAATACAGGGGACGAATGCCGATTGGGTCTCGTGCGGCGACAAACTCATCTTTCTTGCCGTCGTAAATAATCATCGCGAATTCGGCATCCAAAGTCTTGAACATGTCAAGACCCAACCGCTCGTAAAGCGGCAAGATAATTTCGCAGTCAGAGCCGCTATTAAACGTGTAGCCTTGCGCTTCAAGCTCGGTCTTTACTTTTCTAAAGCCGTAAAGCTCGCCGTTGCATACAACATAATTGCCGTTTCTTTCAAAAGGCTGCATTCCTTCCGGGCTAAGCCCCATAATCGCCAGGCGGTGAAAGCCCAGCACGCCATTCTTGACTTTAACGATTCTCGTGTCGTCAGGCCCGCGGGACTTCGTCTTCATAAAGCCTTTTTCAAACTCATCAACCGGAACGCTTTTTCCGCTATATCCCATAATGGAACACATTCGCTGCCTCCATGGCTAAAAAAACGGAACGACAACAGCGAGGGGAGGAGAACTAAAACCCGACACCGTTGCCGTTCCGATTTGTGCAAAAAAAAACGAAGGCGCAAGAGAACACAGGTATCCCTGCATTCAACCTACGACTTCGTTGCCGTGGTTCTTACTTTACAGGAAGAAAAAAAAAGTGTCAAGAGGCTTAGTGCTTAGCCAACAGCTTCCAACTCTAGGGTCGTACAAGAAGCGGCTCAGCCGCGCAAGGGAGAGAGCTGCGCCTACTGATAACTGTCCACTGAATTCATTATACCACAAAAGGCAAAAAGTGGCAGGGATTGGAGTGCTACTTTCCAAAAAGCTCCGAGTGGCTTCCTGTGCGCAAAAGGGTTAGGACGAGGACATCGCTTTCTATCTTGTATACCAAAAGCCAGTCGGGGTTGATGTGGCACTCGCGCAAGCCCCGTTTGTTGCCCTTTAGCGGGTGATCGTGCATATTGGCGGGCAACGGCTCGCCGTTCTGAAGGAGCAAAACTGCCTTTCTCAGCTCTTCCATATTGCGCCCCTGCCTTTCCGCCCGCCTTGCGTCTTTCTTGAACTTGGACGTGAATTTGACAGTGTATTTAGGCATCGGCAAGCAAGTCTTTCATTAGCTCGTCAATGTCTGTATAGCCTTTGACGTTCGGGTCGCGGGCAATGCGCTCCGCCTCCTCAATCGCCTCAAGGGTTTCTGTGGTAAAGATAAGCTCATCCTCTGGGCTTGAAGCTTGCCCAGCAAGGCGACAACTGGAAGCCTTGCTGGGCTTGGCTGCCATTTCCATGTCGCAAACATCATCGTCAACATGAAAATCAGTGTCTGCCATAGCTCGATACCTCCTTATTGTTTGCTAACAGCTGAATTCATTATACCACAAAAGCGCATCTTTGCATTCAAAATTTGGCTGGAAGCTGGTAACTGGAATCCTGCGTCTAGAGCCGCTGCCCAGCGAAACCATTTTCGTGACCTCACGAAAATGGTCGCTCGCGGCAATCCCTGACGCATCGCAAGAGTCTACAGCGCGCCTAATTGCCTTTTCAAAGTTTTCCCAACGCCCGTATCGAGGAGCGCTGGATGCGTTTTAAGCTCTTGGCGCTTAGCTCTAAATCACTCCAGTCCGAGCATAGCAGACAGCGCCGCGTCAAACTCAACTTGCGTGCATTTGTCCGAAAGCAATGCCCGTATCAGCTTTTGAATTTGCGCGGGAAAGCGCTGCCAGTAAGCGGCAGGCCACTCGCCTATGTCGCGGCGAAGGGCGGCTTCGTCTTGGGCGGGCATTTTCCCCAAGCTGTACGTCGCAAACTGCATGGCCATTGCCTTCATCATGTCGCAGGGAATGCCGCTAACCTTGCCGTCCTTTGCAAGAGAAGGATAGGAAGCCGCAGAAAAGCCCGCCTCTTCTTCCCTCTGCGGTATCCACGAGTCAATTAGCTTTTCCTTTTCAGCTTCGG